>JANXMQ010000143.1 GCA_025354565.1 Akkermansiaceae bacterium | reverse complement strand
ACGACTGCACGAAATCATGCGGATTCCATGCTGCGATTTCCAGCCGGCTCCACGTGCGGGTTCGCGTGGATAGCAGTTCAATGAAATTTGACTGGTGGTCCCGAGTGGAATCGAACCACTACCTACGGCTTCGGAGGCCATCGTCCTATCCATTGGACCACGGGACCAGATTGCTGAGGCGGCTAGGCTTATCCGGCCCCGCCAGAATTGGCAAGGAGAAGGATGTAATTCGCTGGAATGTCGGATTTTGGGGACACGGTAGGGTGGGATTCATACCTAAAATAATGTCTCACACCACCATTCGGTCCCACGCAGCCCAAAACTGTGCGCTTTGTTTGGCGTCTGGGATGATTTCCAAGAGCATTGCTTTCTCGCCGGGCGAAAATTGATCCAAATCATCGGCAGTACGAACGCGCAGATGATCCATGCCCCAGAGTGTCGCGAGGCCAGAGAGGTCGGCGCTTTGCGGGTTGGTCATCCACTCGGCGGCGCGGGGACTCATCGACTTGAGGCGCGGCAGCCGCTCAAAAATTTTCCCGCCGCCATTGTTGATCACCACGAGCACGCGGCCTTGGCAGTTGATCTGTCCGAGGACAAACGGCGCGGCGAGATCGTAAAGCGCAGTTAGATCGCCGACGACAGCCCAAGTTTCACTCACCTCCGCCGACCAACCAAGCCATGTGCTGATCTGTCCATCGATGCCGTTCACCCCACGATTCGCGCGGACGGATTGAATCGGTTGCTGCCACTGGGCAAATAAATTCCACTCCCGGATCGGCAGGCTGTTACCGAGAAACAGCCCCCCGCCGAGGGACGCATAGTGGGAAAGCGCGCGCAACAACGCAGGTTCGCTGTCTGGATACGCCTCTAGCAACTCGTCAATTCTAACCGCGCGACCGCCCGCACCTGATAGATAATCCAACGCGTCATCGGCCATTTCAATTTCGCCGAGAGCGGGCAGAACTCTCTCTAACGAACCTCGTAGCACCATCGAGTCACGCACCAAGCCGGGCAGACCATTGCGGCAAACCGACCAGACCGAAACCTCCGTTAGAGTCTCGAGATCGCGCCAGAATCGCCCGCTCGGAACTTCGCCAAGGCGCAGGATTTTCCCCGGTGGCCGGGCTTTCAGAACCCGGTCGCCATCGTGGATCGCCAGCGATTGCAATGCCTCGCGCAAACCACTCGTTGCCTCAGCGATGACGGGTGCGCCGAGATCCTGACAGAAATGGAAGACCTCCTCCCGTGCATCCGGCTCCAGCCCGCCGACCAGCACGACAAGTCCCTTGTAATGTTCCTCGCGCAGCCAGCGAGCCAGCATTGCGACATTCAGCTTCTCCTTCGCCGGTGAAAATTCTCCAACTGATTCGGTGGCGAAATTTTCCTCCCCCGCTGTGAATTCCTCTTCACACTCCACGTTCAAATGCAGCGGCCCATTTCCATCCCAATCCGCGAATCCGCCCTGCCACGCGTGGTTCCCGAAAATCCCCGGTTGCGTGATCGACTGCGGCGCACCCGTCCCGCGAGATGCCGCCGGGCGATCCGCAGTGATTGCGACCAAGGGCCTCGCCTGATAGAATGCCTCGATGACCGCTGGTAATAGCTCCGCAACCGCCGTGCCACTGGTAGTGACCACTCCGCACGGCTGGCGGGTTTCCATCGTCCGACCGAGTGCGAAAAATCCCGCACTGCGTTCCTCAAAATGCCGCCACACCCGCACCAGCCCTGCCATCTCCGCCCGTGCCAGCGCCTCTAACAATGCCGCATTTCGCGCACCCGCACAGACGACGAACTCACGCACGCCTGCCTTGAGACAATCCTTCACCACTTCCAAAGCCGGATACCATGAATTCACGGCGATTTCCTATCCCACTCCTCGCCCAATGTCCAAGCGCGTTGTTTCCAGCCCACTGACCTAGGTCTAAGGTTGTTACCCCTCGCAGGGGTGAATCTATGACCGGCGGGACTGCCATGACGGCTGTCCGCCTGACGGAAAAGTTAGACAAAAAAAGCCGCCCCAGTTTCCCGGGACGGCCTTGGATTGGATGGTTTCAGCGGCAAGACGCCGCAGCCACGATTACTTTTTCTTCGCAGCGCGTTTTTCCATGATCGCGGCTTGGGCGGCGGCGAGACGGGCGACCGGC
>JANXMQ010000126.1 GCA_025354565.1 Akkermansiaceae bacterium | reverse complement strand
ACCGGTCGGTGATTAGGGTAATACCCGACCCGGAAGTACAGACCTTGGCGACCTCGTTCATCAAACACTTGATAGGGTGTTCATGCTGGCGAGCCAAGCGGTAAATCAGGATATGGGGAAATTTTATCGGTTTAAAGATGGGCCAGGGGGCTGGGAGCTCCCGCTTCTTTTTGTCTGGGAAGTTGTATTGGGTGCGCCACGATTTGTTCGATCATTCTTTTGCTTTTACAGCGCTGAGCTCTTGGGTAGTTCTCTCGATCTTACTCAACCGCTCATCAAGTGAATTCAATCCCTTCGTGATTTCGTTGAGACTCTTCTGAAGGATGAAAAAGATCTTCGCAATCCAGTAGATCGCTATCGCAAGGAGAACAGCAGCTGTAATGTCCATAGTGATTTATTTTGTCTGATTGGATTGAATGAGCTGATTATTGCTGCGGTTTGCGTGTATCGACAACGAAATAGCACGGCGTTGGCGTCATTCGCTTTGGCAGGTACAAGGTTACGAATTTTTGGATCGAACGTTTGATGTGCTCCTACGGGAGCGATTGAAAGGAAATTGAGATGAGATTGAAGTGCTTATGGCCCGTTAGGAGGCATGACTTGTTCGGCTGATTGGGTTCCTTGGAAGAGAGTGTATCCGCAGAATCCACACTTGCCAGTCTCGATGGCAATAGCGGCAACGTGAGACTGAGCAAGAGTCCTTCCGCATTGAGGGCAACCAAGTCCTTGGGTAGAAGCGGACTTCCGGATTGCAACGTTGGCAACGGAACAGGATACCAAGACTAAAGTCACGATCAAACCAAGTATCACAAATGGTGTGGATCCCGGATAACGGGGATCAAACCAAAAGCTAAATCCTGCTATCGCGAACAAACCTGCGACGAGGATCATGAACAATCTAAGCGCGTGACTCCTGCTATCACGAATGTGGCTCTCGTGAGCTATTTTGAATTCGGATTTGTTCACGGGTTCTTCAGATTTTGCCGAACGTCGAAGCGCTCATACGGGCGCAAAAGGAGGGTGAATGAAATAGAAATTGAACAGCTTATGGCCCGTTATGAGCCGCGCCTTGTTCGACCTCTTCCGATTTCTGATCGTTGGGTGCATTCTAGTCGCGTCTTGGTGAATATGATGCCACTCGACGCAGGAGGTCATTGAGTGCTTCTGATTCGTCTGAATAGAAGTCACCACATGCATCGCCTCCGTATCCCGGATTACTGGTGCACTTGAAGAAGCCGCCATAAACGGTCTCACCATCTGTTCTGAAGTACCTGACCACGGTTACGGCATAAGAAACCGAATCGTGAGACACTCTCCAATGGCTCGCCTCCTGTGAAACTTCGTCAAGACTTTCTATGTTCTCGTTGCTTATTGTGTGCTTCATATCTTTAGTGGGGTAGTCGAATCAGTGAAAGTAAGCTACTTCGCATCAGATGCCCGTGGCTTCAGATGTTCGTAAGCGTGGTTAATCTGCTTGGATCTCTGTTCTGCAATCTTCTGAATTTCTTTTGCGAGATGGGTAACCCGGTCGGGATGATACTCCCCAATTGCCTTCCGATACGCTGTCTTCAATTCGCGTGTTGTGAAAGGTGCGGCCAGATTCAATAGCTCCAGCATCTCCGAAAACGACAGTCGAATCTTATCCCTCTCCGGCAAATCAGCGGCAGGAGGTGGCGGTTGGGGCGTTGCCTTTGTTCTTGGCGGCGGGGGCGGAGCAGCTTCAGGATTCTTCGCCTGTGGTTCTGGCTGCTTCCGAGCAGGTTCTGGAGGCCGTTGAGGATCAGGTAGCCTGAGCGATGCGCGTAGCGCAACGGCCGTCCCCTCCCATGAATCAATCTTACTCGCAAAATAAGGAAACAGCCCGATCAGAGCGAAACAGCCTGTTGCTGTTCCAATCGCCTCTCCTGCTATAGATCCCAGTATGTAAGCTGCAATGAGTATCGCAGCGACGGAACCGTATACTCTACCATTGCGCTTGAAAGCGGTGGACGGATCAACTGGTCGGAGAGTGGATTCCTCAATGAGGATGCAACCGGAAAGTCCCTTGCCGGGACTTATCCCACCAATGCAGTCCTTACAGGACAGGAACAGAAGACCGATACCTACCGCAACTACGCTCTCGCTGGAGCCTTTGGCATCAATACCGAGAACACTCTCGGCCTGCACCGTCAAGAATCCGGCCAGTGCGAGATCCAAAAACGCCGCGACAATCCTTGGCTTCTCGGCATGGGTGAAATTGGCGCTCACTTTTCTGTGTCTTGATCAGTGTCATTCTTGTTCGCAGATTTGGCTTTAGATACCAATGTCCGAACAACATGGACGATTGCAATGAGAACGGCTGCGGCGAGGCCTTTGGCTAATGCGTCTTCAAGCATGATTGGTTGTATCTTAAGTTTCTTGGTCGAACAGTGGTTGTTAGCCCACCTGCATATCAATATGCTTCGGCGGGCTGAAGTTTCTTACGTGGTGAGGATAGAGGTGGAATCGTTTGGAAGTCAACGGGCAAGCCAGGCGGCGGTGTGGCGAAAGAAGGCTTGAGTGTCCTTCGTCCAGCCGGATGGTTCGGAAAGGTTGGGGAATCGGATATGCATGCAAAAAGCATCACCTTTCCCTAGCAATTCCCCAGCCGCGCCATGCGAGGAAATCCTTGCAACCACGGGCTTTCCCGGCGGGATCAGGAAGAGGGCTTGCCCGAGCCACGGAATTCCAAGTAAAGGTTTCCGATCCATGAAGGCCGTCTTTCCAAC
>JANXMQ010000122.1 GCA_025354565.1 Akkermansiaceae bacterium | reverse complement strand
CTGCGCTGATCCGAAGGTGATATTATTGACCGTGACGCCGCCCGCCACAATCCCAATGGTGGAGGCCGTGCTGCCAAGGGCCGCGGCCGCCGTGCCGAAGTTCACCGTATCGGCGTTGGTGATCGTGGTATTTGCCGTGGCACCGCTACCGAGAGGGTCCGTTCCCCAGAAAGCGCTAGTGCCCCAAGTTCCGGCCACGTTGCCGAAGCCCGCAGTGCCGGAGCCGTCGGTGTCCCAGTAATAGGTGACCGCATGTGCAGAAGGCGCAGCGAGCAGGGCGGCGAGGGCGGTGGCGAGTGGGAAGGAGAGGCGGGCGGCGGAGAGGAGGCGGAGTTTCATGGCGTTGGTAAATTGTGGATTGGAGATAAAGGATCGTTGGAGGTTACTTTGATTGGTTTGGGAAATGTTTACAAGTGAAAATCTGATTTAGCTGACGATTGAGCCGGTGATGGCGCTCCAGGGGCCGGGCTCGCCTTTGCTGTTCACCCAGCGGGCGGCGTAGTAGGCGGTCTTGATGAAGTGGTCGAACGCGTCGTCGGAGCGAGGGATGAGGTCGGGCATGGCGTTGATTGGCTTTTTCCGCTGTTTTTCGCTGCTTCTAGGTCAAAAACCGGTGTTTTGGAGTGTTTTCATCGCTTTACTGGTCAAAATGGCACAATTCGGACTTTCCCCCCTGCCACGCGGGAAGGAAGTCCCGGCGTGCGGGAAGGAAGTCCTGCCGTGCGGGAAAGAAGTCCTGCCGTGCGGGAAGGAATTCCCGGCGTGCCTGATGGAAGTCCCGGCGTGCCCCAGTCGGGGCCGGTGGGCCGCCCGCGGCATTCATCCGGGAAATCCGGCTAATGCGGGTCCCCTACCTCCCCCGCAGCCGAAAAGAATGGAGCGCCGAGTGCGGGCACAAATCGAGAGAGGGTGGGTTTTGCGATCTGCATCTGGGTGGAAAAGAAATGGTTGGGTTTAGCGATCCGATAAAATGTGAAAGGCCCGTTCCACCACGGGTGCGGATTGGACGGCGGGCTCTGTGGCGCGTCCCCATTGCCATGCAACGACGGTGACCTTGATGGGTCGCTGGGCACGCTCGGGGACCTCGGTGATCCGCAATTTGTTTCCCTCCACCGTGGCTGGGCCGGCTTTGACGTAAAACTGCACCGGCAGGCCAGAGTCGGATGAAGCGGTCAAGGGGAGTTCCTTGGCGTCAGGCTTCTGATCGGGAATGGGATTGAACGTGATCGTTTGCGGCTTGCCAGCCTTGTTAAACGGAAGATGCACGGACGCAGGATTGACGCTGAACCGATACTCAGCGTTGCCGGGATGGCTGACCAGGAACAGCGGGTTCTGTTCGTTCCCGGGATCGAGAGCCGCCGTTCGATCCAGCGCGAGACGGAAACGATTGCCACCCAGCGGCACCACCGGCCCGCGCAGCCAGGTGATGAACGGATTTCCCGGAGCATGGCCGAGCGGGGTTTGTGCGTTCACACATCCGTCGGGCAGCTTGTCGAGGAATACCGCGTGCAATGCGAAGGTGATACCATCGGCCTCCATGGCGGGCGTGAAATCCACGATGCCCGAGTTCGCATACGGAATCGGCTTGCCGTCCTCGCTGGTGAACGCGGGCACTTGCGTCTTCGCATTCCAATTCACGTTCGCCATGTCGTAGGCGTCCTGCGCTGTGGTTTGATCGAAATACCAGGGCAGTTTTCGTTGCTCCGGCGTGCAGTCCGCATAGCGCGTCGGCTTCAGCGGGCTGCCACCGGGAACGGGAATGCCCGCGACGTAACCACTCGCCAGTTCGACAGGTCGCAACGTCGGACTGCCGTCCGAGGAAAGGCGCGCCACCGAGGCCGCTCTGATGTAGTGGGCGATCAATTGAATCATCGCCTCCGTGCAGGAGAAATGAGCGCTCCCCGCTTCCACGACGAGACTGCCTGGCCAGTCCGGCAGCGCGGATCGTTTTGCCACGCACTCTTTCATGTCCGTCACGGCCATCTCGCGCCAGTGCTCGAAGGCATCGTATTTCGGAAAGTTCCACTCCGCGCCCGTGCCGCAGGCAGCGAGCATCGGAACACCTGGCGTCGCGCAGTTCCAGACACCGTCCTTGAGCCACACGCCCGCGATGCAGCGCTGCGGGGCAAATTGCGTCAACTGGTTCACGATCTGGAGGGACATGGATTCGCCAATCGGCAGCCAGGGAACCGTCCGCAATTCCTCGTAGCCGGACTCCGTGGCCAGCCCATCGAGAATCTGCTGGAGGAAGGCGATGTTGTGCCGGCCTTTTTCCGCAGGACTCATGACCCGGCCATCCACATAATTGACGGCCGTCAACCGGAACGACCCGCAAGTGTAAAGTATGGCCAGCCCCTGCCCGGCACACACCGCACGAAGGGCAGGATGCCCGCCCATCCATTGTTCGGGAACATTGTGTCCCATCACCACCACGCCGCGAATGCGTTTGCACGTTGGCGGAACCCAAAGATAGCCAGTCGAGACTTGTGGGAAAAACAGGAAGCCCACGTCGATGCCCGGCGGCGTCTCAAACTTCGGCACCGTGTAAGTCTGGGTGCTCATGAACTGATAGACATGGTTTTCGGGCGAAGGCACGACCAGCTTGGCAGCCTGTGCCCCGCACGTTGTCAGGAGCATGAAGCTCAGGGTGGTGAGTGTGAGGGTGTGTTTCAACATGGCAGAAGGGAATGACTGTGATGAATCCATGCGGAGAAAAAAGGGTCAAGGGTTATTCGCCTGCGGCAACAACTCTTCGGCCAACGCCTTGCCCATGAGCGCAAAAGTTTTCGCGTAGCCGAGGTAGTGGTAGCCGGCGTTCAGCGCGCCGCGTTTCGAAATCGCTTCCTCCGCGGGCGAGATGGTTTCCGCCTCGAACTTTTTCAAATACTCCCGCTTCTTGGCTTCGGTCACGCAAAGCCCAACGGGGGTGGCCGGTGCTTTGTTGTCACTTTCCGGGCAGGGCGACTCTGACTTCGCGAGCACCCCAGGAAATCGCGAGGCGCTCCGCTTCGGCGGGGCCAGCGACGCAGGCGGCGGTGGCCAGGGCATCGCTGGTGGTGGCATCCGCTGCGACAATGGTTACTGCCAGATGGGTCGTCAGGCCGAGTCCGGTCTGTGGGTCGATGATATGGGCATAGGAAATGCCTGCGATTGCGACGGATTGTTGGAGGTCTCCAGAGGTGGAGATACCGCAGTTAGAGAGTTCCAGGTGGCCGGTGGTCTTGGTTTTTTCCAATGTCGTTAGACCGACCAACCAGCCTTTGGCACCGGGCGGAGGGTCGCCGAGCCGGAGATCACCGCCAGCCGCGATGCAAGTGGTGGCAAAGCCCTTGGATTTCATGACCTGGAACATCGCATCCGCTGCATAGCCTTTCGCGATGCCGCCGAGATCGAGACGCATGTTTGGATGCGTCAGGGTGACGGTTTTTTCAGCAAGATCGAGCGCGAGCAAGTTCCAGCCGCAGGCGGATTTCAGAGTGGCCAGCGCATCGGGTGCCGGGAGTTTGCCGGTGCGCCGGGTCTCGCGCCATTGCTTGGTGAGTGGTCCGAGCGTGGGATCAAATCGGCCGTCCGTCAGCCGTGCCACCGCCAGTGATTGGACTAACAGGTCAAACAGCCGGGGCGAGACTTTCACTGGCTTACCCGTGTTATCCGATAGTTGCAGTAGTTCACTACCCGCAATGTAGTCGGAGGCGACCGCATTGATTTCCTCTGCCACGCTGAAGGCCGCATCCGCTGCGGCTTTCGCCTCGGTTTGATCGATCCCATGGCAGGTGATTGCGAAACGCGTGCCCATCAGTCCGCGCTCAAAAACGAATCGTTGCTCATTCGCTTGGACCGTGGCGACCAGCACGAACGCGGCGAGAAAATGTTTCATTCCGTCGCGCCATCCATGTTCCAGAACCGATGCATTTCTTCCACGCTTGGGGTCTTGAGCGGACGAATCACACGGAAGCCGAGCCACGGTGCATTGGTGAAATACCACTGCGACTTCGGCAACTGCGGGTCGATCGACTTCCATGCTGCATCACTGCCAAGACGGGCGGCGGAGCGAAGTTTGTCCGGATCATCGAACCAACTTCCACCGCGCACGACAGTCGGGTAGCGGGTGGTGATGACGGTCCATGGATTGACATCTCCATCCTTCATCGCGGCGTAGGCTGCTGGCAGATACTGCCCAAGGCAGAGTTCGGCGACATTGCCGTGCATGTCGTAAAGCCCCCACGGGTTTGGCTTTTTCTGGCCGACTTTTTGATATTGAAATTCCGAATTCCCGGTGAACCACGCGTAGTCGCCAAGCTGCGCCGGATCATCGCCGAAACTGTAGGCCGTGGTGGTTCCGGCACGGCAGGCATATTCCCATTCTGCTTCGGTCGGCAGGCGGTAGAAATGCCCGGTCTGTGCGCTGAGCCATTCACAGAATTTGCTCGCGGCATGTTGCGTCACGCCGATTGCTGGACAGGCCTTATCATAACCCTCGCCCATGCCGAAATTCATCGGCACGTAGGGCGGTGTCGGCTGGGTGACGACATCGACCAACGTCTCGCCGTCGCGCTGTTCCGGCGGTTCGGAGGTGGTCATATTGCTGTCACGGTTCAAGGTGCCGTCCTTGTTGCGCGACATTTTGTTTTCCATGAAGGGCTGATAGAGCGCCCAGGTGGTCTCGAACTTGGCCATCCAGAACGGCTCGATTTTCAGCTTCCGTTGCGGGCCTTCGGTGGTTGCGCGTTTCGGTTCGGACTCCGGCGATCCGATGGTGAATTCGCCGCCTGGAATCGAGACGAGATCGAGCGCCGCAGCCGCCTTGGAAACTTTTTCCTGATAGGGCTTCATTGCCTCGGCGGCAGGATCTAACTGTTTTGTGATGAGTTCGTGAATGGCCTTGGTCGTCGGCAGAAGATCGGGACGCGGCAGGTCGGTGGCATGACCAAGCCCCGCAAGTAGTGCGCCGGCAAGCGCGGCACCCGCAATCAAATGAGCTCTCATGAGGGGTCAGGCGAGTTTGTAAACGCCGGGCACCGGAACCGGGGCGATGGGGAAGGCATCCGGAAACTTCAGCGTGTCGGGCGCTTTGTCCTGATCGGTTTTCCAAATTTCATCCCAGGTGATGCGCTCACCCGTGTGTGCGGCCTCGCGACCGAGAATGGCGAGCATGGTGCTGTTCGCCATGTACTCGCCGGTGTTGATGATTTCCCCTTTGCGAAGCGCGGCGAAAAACTCGTTGTGGCAGACCTGATACATATTCTGTTCCACCCCGGGCTGCGGGCGATACATCCATTCCCGCTTCTTGCCGTCCGTGCCGAGGACCATCGGCTGGCTCGGGCAAATGACCGTGCCCTTTTCGCAGTAAACGCGATCAACCACCTCGCCAAACAGGCCCGGATACTGACGCTCACCGAAGTGGCAGACCACGCCGTTAGGATACTCGAAGGTGACATTGTAGTGATCATAAACATTGCCGATATCGCTTCGCATGGCGCGCCCGCCATTGGCCACTGCCGCGATCGGTGCGACATCGCCCATCGCCCAAGCAATCTTGTCCACGGTGTGGATCGCTTGCTCCAGAATCGGGCCGCCGCTGAGCCATTCGAAATTGTTCCACCAGGCAACCTGCCATTCCACATCGCCCATGCCATCGGGCTTTTTCATGCCGGGCTGGAGCGGCTTCGGTGGCGTGCCGAAGTAGGTGCCGTAGATCGACACGATGCGGCCAAGTTCACCCGCGGTGATTTTCCCGTAGGCTTCGCGGACGCCGGGCGCGTATCGCCAACAAAAACCGTGCTGGATCGCAACGTTCTTCTGCTTGGCGAGCTTGGCGGATTCCAATACCGACTTCACGCCCGCCACGTCGATGGCCATCGGCTTTTCGCAGAAAATATGCTTACCGGCCTCCACTGCCGCCCGCAAATGCTGCGGCCGGAATCCAGGAGGTGTCGCGAGGATCACCACATCCACGCCGCTCTCGAGCACGCTCTTGAAGGCATCGAGTCCGACAAAGCGTCGCTCTTCCGGGACGTCCACCTTACCGGGGAACTTCAACTGGTTGAGGCTGTTCGTGATGGCAGGCGCAAAGGCATCGCCCATCGCCCACAGCTTCACATTTGGATCTGCGGAGAGTGCTTGGCTGGCCGCCCCGGTGCCGCGTCCCCCGCAGCCGATGAGGCCGATTTTCAGGACTTGTTTGGTGGCCTCCTGACCACGGACGATGGCGGGAAATCCGGTCACGGCGAGCGTGGCCCCGGCGACTCCGAGAAACTGGCGACGATTGTAATCAGAAGGATTCATAATGGTTCAAAGCAGCAGATGAGGGGCCACCACCTAGCTGAAGGGGCGGTTCTTTCAATGCAAACCTAGCGTGATTCGGTCTTGCGGAAGATCCGTCGATGCCATGGAGTATCAACGTCCGCATTACTGGTGAATCTTCTTTATTCCGATCCATGTCCGCCACTCCATCCGCCTCCAATCAAGTTCGCCTCTCGGTGATGATGTTCCTCCAATTCTTCGCCTGGGGTTCGTGGTTTGCCACGCTCGCTCTGGCGATGGGCGCTAACGGTCTAGGAAAGTTCATCGGCGGTGCGTACGAGAGCGCCCCGATCGCCGCGATCTTCGCCCCGTTGTTTCTCGGCCTCGTCGCCGACCGCTTATTTTCCTCAGAGCGGGTGATGGGCGTGCTGATGTTGACTGGCGGCCTGATCATGGCGGCGATCGCCATCCTCGCACCGCAGGGCGCGGCAAAGGGCGGGCTGATCGTGCAACTCATGATCGCCTACATGCTCTGCTATATGCCGACGCTTGGCCTGGGAAATAGCATCGCCTTCACCCACCTCAAGCAGGCTGAGTTCCCCAAGACGCGCGTCTGGGGGACCATCGGCTGGATCGTCGCCGGCCTAGCAGTTGGGGCGGCTGGCTGGTCGGCATCGCTCGGCATTTTCTGGTTGAGCTCTATTTCCAGCGTCCTCCTCGGCCTCTACAGTTTCACGCTGCCGCACACCCCGCCGCCCGCCAAGGACAAGCCGCTGAATCTCGGTTCGCTATTGATGGTGGATGCCCTGAAATTGTTCAAGGAACCCGCATTCCTCGTGTTCGCGCTGTGCTCCATGCTGATCTGCATCCCGCTTGGCTACTACTTCGGGCAGACTTCCGCGTTTCTCGGTGCCACCGGTTATAGCGAGCCCGCCTCGGCGATGACCCTCGGTCAAATGTCGGAAATCGGCTTCATGCTGCTGATTCCGTTCTTTTTCAAAAAACTCGGGGTGAAATGGATGTTGCTGATCGGCATGGTCTGCTGGGTCGCCCGCTACGCCTTGTTCGCATTCGGCGCGCCCGACCAAGTTGCATGGATGCTGCTGCTCGGCGTCGCGCTCCACGGGATCTGTTATGACTTCTTCTTTGTCACCGGCTTCATCTACACCGATAAGAAGGCTCCCGCCGAGATCCGTGGCCAAGCGCAGTCACTCATCGTTTTCCTAACTCAGGGCTTGGGCATGTTCTTCGGTTTCCGCATGGCCTTCGGCGGCAACTGGCCCTTCACCAACACCGCACTGCCGAATACCTTTGGTGCTTACGGCGTCGCTCCTGCCAGCCACGCGCCGCTCATGGAGGCGATCAAGGTCTTGAACGCAGGCAAGCCCGCTCCGTCTTTTCTCGACAGCCTCACCGGCATGTTCGGCAAGGGCTTCCCGAGCGGCCTCGACTCCGCCCTGGTCTCCGCCGCCGGTGCCGGTTGGAAACTTTACTGGCTCTTCCCTGCCGGGATGGCTGCCGTCATCGCCGTCATCTTCTTCCTCGCCTTCTGGGACCGCACCGCAGATGACTGAAATCCCTATAACATCTAACCGCTAACCTCCAACTCCCCATGAATCTCACCCGCCGCCAAACCATCAAATCCATCGCCGCCCTCGCGACCATCCAGATCGTTCCCAGCCGCGTGCTCGGCCTCAGTGGCCAGACACCACCCTCGCAGGAACTCACCCGCGCCATCATCGGCTGCGGTGGCATTTCCGCCTCGCATCTCGAAATGCCGGGGAAACTCCTCGCCCTCTGCGATGTTGATGCCAGCCATCTCGCCCAGCGCATGAAGGACGCCAATGCGGAAAAAAACGGCATCAAAGGCTACCACGATTTCCGCGAAGTTCTGGAACGCAAAGACATCGACATCATCCACGTCGCCACTCCACCTCACTGGCACGCCCTCATCGCCATCGCCGCCGCCAAGGCTGGCAAGGACATCTGGTGTGAGAAGCCCATGAGCCGCACCATCGGAGAAGGCGTCGCCATGGTGAAGGCCGTTGAGAAACATGACCGCATCTTCCGCCTCAACACCTGGTTCCGTTTCCAGGACAACTTCTACGGCATGGGCGTCCCGGTGAAGCAGCTCAAAAAAGCCGCCATGAACGACCTCCTCGGCTGGCCTCTCACCATCACCGTTTCCGGCGTCACCGGCTTCAATTGGAAACTCGGCACCTGGGTAGGGAAAACCAACCTCCCCGTCCAACCCGTGCCCGAAGGCTTCGATTACAATTTCTGGCTCGGCCCCGCCCCCGAGAAACCTTACAGTGCGCACCGCACCCACCAATCCTTCCGCGGCTATTGGGACTACGATGGCGGCGGCCTCGGCGACATGGGCCAGCACTATCTCGACCCCTGCCAATACATCCTCAACAAAGACGACACCGCCCCCATCTCCGTCGAGATCGATGCCGACCCCCAAGACGCCGATGCCATCGGCACCTGGCGGCGCATCGTGTTTACCTACGCCGACGGTTGCAAAATCATCCTCGACGGCGAGAACAAGGACAAGGACGCCGCCTACATCTCCGGGCCCAAGGGCAAGATTTACAAAGGCTTCAAATCCGACATTCCGGACCTCGACAAGAAACTCGCCGCCCTCCCCGATCCACCCGCGCAAATCACCGACTTCCACGAAAGCGTCCGCACTCGGAAAAAATTCGCCCTCAACGAACAAAACGGCTTCTGGTCCTGCACCATGGTCAACATGGGCGTCACCGCCCACCGCCTCAACAAAAGCCTCAAGTTCGACCCCAAGACCCTCCAGTTCGACGACCCCGCCGCCAACGCCCTCATCACCCAACCCATGCGCGGGCCATGGAAAATCGAAGTTTGATACGCGCTCACACTGTCTGCGATCACCCTGCGGGCATGGAAATACGCCATCGTTTTCGCCTTCGAGCCACGGCCGATGGATGTTTACCGCATTGTCGCGTGGTTGGGCTTCGTACCAAACCTGCTTATTGCGGAATGGCTCATTCGGCGTTTCCGCCAGCATCGAGAGGATTCACCGCAAAGGCAAATTCCGTGACGACATGCCCGCCGATCAGATGCTCTTGGATGATGCGCTCTAACACGCCGGGTGAGCACGAGTGATACCAGACGCCCTCCGGATAGACCACGGCGATCGGGCCGTGGCGGCAGACGCGGAGGCAGTTCGCTTTGGTGCGATAGATTTTCGAATCCTTCCCGCCCACGAGTCCGAGTTCCTTGAGCCTGCGTTTGAGAAATTCCCAGGAGATGAGGCCCGCTTCCTTGGCGCAACATTTCGGCTCGGATTGGTCCGCGCACAGGAAGATGTGACGCTGGATTTTTTCAAGGCCGAGAGCATCGGCCGTGGTGCGGAGATCGTGCATGGAACGGGATCACTGTGGAGTCCGCCCGGCGGATTGACAAGGGGATGCCGCGACTGCATTCTGCGCCCATGCGATCCGAAAAGCCAAGCCCGCTGACTGCCCCGCGCCTGCCCGTTTTCGCCATTTCCTGCTGGGTGTTAGGCATGATGGCGTTCTCGCAGTTGTTAGTGGCTGGTATGGCGCTGGCTACGCGCTTCGATGAATCCCGCGTCGTGAGGACTGTGATCAAGGAGGTGCCGAAGATTGTCACCGTGCGGATTCCGGCCGCGCCGACCGACACGGAGTCGTCACGGCCGGTAGTTTCCCGCCCGCCCTTGCCGCCGCCGATCGCCTCGCTGCCCTTGCTCGCGCCGACTCCGGTGGCTGCGCCGCAAGTGGCCGATCCACGCTCGGAGCGGATGGTCAAGGAGGCCCGCCAAGCCCGCGTGGCGGGGGACATGGGACTCGCCATCGTGAAACTTGAGGAAGCTCTTAGCCAGTCCCCGGAGGATCCGACCGTGCATTTTGAACTTGGTCTGGTCCACGAGCAAATGGGAGTTTTCGACACCGCCGCCGCGCATTATGAGAAGGTCTTCCAAATGGGCGTCTCGGGCGCTGGCTCGCTTTATGCGCAGGCGGCGGCGAAGTTACGGGACGGCTTTGAAGAACCCCAGCAGGTGGGGAAACTTTCGCTCGCTAGGGTGCGGATTTTCAAGGACACGGAAAACGATGAAGGCGAGCGGGTGATCCTGACAATCCCGGTGCAGAAGGCTCCCGGCGAGGAAGTCGCCATCGATAAAGTATCGGTCGAGGTTCTGTTTTTCAACCGCAACGGCAAGGGGGAAATCGTCCAACTCGAGGATCGTTCTTGGTCCATCGAAAAGTGGATGAACCCACCCTTCGACTGGGCTGATGGCGAGGAAGACCTGCGGGTGACCTACACCATCCCACCGCAGGACAAGCAGACCGAGCATCTCTTCGGCGGGCGCTCTTACTATGGCCAGGTCATCATCCTCCACTACGGCGATCAAGTGGTGGATGTGCAGGCCTGGCCGCGCGACCTCGCAGCGAAGATCCCCGCCCAGCCTGTGGCAAAGCCGAGTGGCCAAGTGCTCCCCGAGTTCCAAGATTCTCTGCCGCCCGACACCGATCCGAGCCTACCCTTGCTGCCGCCCCTGCCGTCCAAGTAATTTCACCCCGCGCCATGACCCTCCCCGCAGAACGCTTGTTAGGTGAATACCGACTCCAGACCCTCCTCGCCGAAAACTCCGTCTCCCGGACTTGGCTGGCCGAGCAGGTGTCCGTTTCCCGGATGGTCCTCGTAGATGAACTCCGCGAAGACGCGCAGGCGCACAAGGCCGCCTTCCTCGCTGACATTCGCGCTAAGGCGGCGGTGGACCACCCGTTAGTCGGCTCGGTGTTTGAAGCCGTTGCCGAGCCGGACTTGTGTTTTTATGCCCACGAGTTGTTAGCCGGGATGACTTTCGCCGAGCGCGAAGCAGCAGGTCTCACGTTTCTCCCGATTCGTTTGTGCCATATCTTGCGCCGGATCGCCGAGGCGCAACTCCAGCACGAGGCGCTTGGCCACGCCACCTCGCCGTTCAATCTGGATGCCGTGCATCTGGACGAGCACGGCGTCCTACGTTTGAAAAATCTCGCCATCGCCGGGCCGCGCGATCCCGCGCAATCCGCCCGCGACGTCAGCCATCTTGGCCATGCTCTCACCCCCATGGTCACCGCTGGCGAACCCGGAACCACCCGCATGCTCACCTTGTTCTCTTGGATGCGTGGCGAAGGTTTGGAAGCACCGATCACCTGGGGCCAGACCCGCGATTTCTGCATGCAGATCGAGCACCAGTTAACGGCTTCCGCATCTTCCATCACGCCGACCCAGGCGGCCATCCAAGGCCGGACCAAACAACCTGTCCTCCTTATCGCGGTCGTCACGGTTTTGGCCTTGGTTGGCATCATCGCCTTCACCATGAAAATGCGCCCGCCGGTCTTGCATGGTCCGCCACGCACCAGTTTGCCGGTGGCGATCCTCGTCCCGGCGGGCAAGTACCCCACGCCGGACGGCCTCGAGGCAACTCTGCCGGCCTTCCTTATTTCCGCGCATGAGACCACCATCGGCCAATATGCCGAATTTCTCGAAACTCTCCGCATGTTAGCCAACGAGAAGCACGAGCACACCTTCGACGATCCCGAACAACCGCCTGAGAAATCCACCCATCAGCCGACCTCATGGCCGGCCCTGCTGACTGCCGCCAAAGCCGAAGGCGTCTGGCAAGGCCAAGTCGTCAATCTCGACTCGCCGGTCATGGGGGTCGATTGGTGGGACGCCGCCGCCTATGCCGAGTGGAAAAAAGCTCGGCTGCCGACCCAGGAGGAATGGTATGCCGCGCTCAACATGGAGGTGGCAAAGCCCGCCGCCGTCCAGCCGGGGACGTGGGCTCCCGTCACTACGGAAACGACCGACCGGACCCCGGCCGGAATGATCGGCATGGCCGGCTCCGTCTGCGAATGGACCGCCAAACCCGCGACTAACCCGGCGAATCCGCTGGGTGAAAAGCTGTGGGTGCTTGTCGGTGGCTCGTACTTGAAACCCGGCAGCAACGCGACCACCCGCGAGTGGACTGACGACCGCGCATTGCATCGCCCGGACCTTGGTTTCCGAGTAGTCTTCGAGGCGAAATAGGTAACTGATAGAAATTTAGCCCGCGCCGCAAATCAAGATTCGTGGTGTTTGTCTGGTGCGCCAGGCCAAGACTGGCTTCTCTATTGACCTGAAATGTGATCACGTTTTGCCCTTGGCTACGACCTTGCCAACCAGCTCACCTCCGCTAACCTCGCCCCTGTGGCGAATTTGACCTCCATCGCCCAGCGCTACACCTACCCATACGACCCCGCAGGCAACCGCACCAGCCAGCGGATTGGCAACACCATTACCGCCACCCCAGGACAAAAATATGACAAATGCGGCAATCATAACTTTTTTGTCATGTACCGTGCTGACAATGCCACACGTCAATCGATTACCCTTGACCGCCACGGACCGCCTGAAGTTAGTCCACTTTCATTTTATAGCGATGACAGCGCAGTCCGATGAATCCCTCCGAAATCACACACATAAACCAGCCATGAACCGCAAGCTCCTCACCACCCTCCTAGCCGTCGGCCTAGCCCTCGGCTCCGCCACCCAGCCCCTGCGGGCGGCCACCTTCGGCCTGTTCACCTACACCGGCAATGGTGCGGGCAGTAACACGGTGAAAATCACAGGTTATCCGGCCACTGCCACCGGTAACGTTGTCATCCCGGCCACCATCTATGGCAAGCCGGTGGTGGTGATCGAAAACCAGGCCTTCGCCAATTGCACGGGGCTGACCGGGGTGACCATCCCCAATGGGGTTACCCGCATCGGCAATGCGGCATTCTCCGGGTGCAGCAGCCTGACCGAGGTGACCATCCCCAACAGCGTCACCAGTATCGCGGATTATGCGTTCTTTAATTGCATCAAGCTGACCAGGGTGACTATCCCCAGTAGCGTCACCCGCATGGGGAACGAGGCGTTCATGTATTGCAGCGGCCTGAACAGCATTTCCTTTCTCGGTAATGCACCCATCATGGGGGGCAATGTATTCGACGGCGTCGCCGCAGGATTCTCCGTGTATTTCATCACAGGCAGCACCGGCTTCACCACGCCGACGTGGCAGGGGTATCCTTGCGAGGGAGTCGCCGCCGCCCCCGTGGTCGATGTCCAGTCCCCGGTGGGCAGCCACTTGGTGTCCGGCACGGCGAAGAAGAGCTTTGGCACGGTGAAGGTGGGCGTCACCAGTGCGGCGAAGTATTTCACCATCACCAACACCAGCACTGCCAATCTCACCGGTCTGGCAGTGACCAAGGACGGTCCTAACCCGGCGAATTTCACTAACTCGCAACCCACCATGACTACGCTGGCCCCCGGTGCCAGCACCATCTTCAGGGTGAATTTCAAGCCCACCGCCACCGGCACCCGTACCGCCACCTTACACATCAAGAGCAACGCTCCTGCGAATAACCCCTTCAATATCACGCTCGCGGGGATGGGAGCGTTGTAAGATACCTCAGCCATTCCGGTCAGGTGTTGCATTTCAGCAATTTTTCCAACGGCAGTGAGACGACCGCAATCATGTCCATCTGTTTCTTGTGTTGGTTTGTGTTGTTTTATCAATGCGTTGTGTTTCGAGCAGAGGGGTCTGCGGGAAGTGGTTTTAGGAAGGAAATGATGTATGATTCGGTGTCCCACGAGGGCCAGATGCGCTTTACAGTGGGTCGCGTAGGGACCAACCCAGCCCGCGTCGGGACCAACGCGGACTGCGTAGGGACCAACCAAGGCCGGGTAGGTGCCCACTGAAGGTCATGTAGGTGCCTACGGAGGGTCATGTAGAGACCTACGGAGAGTCGCGTAGGTGCCAACGGGGGGGCGTGTAAGTGCCTACGGAGAGTCATGTAGGGACCAACACGGACTGCGTAGGTGCCTACGGAGGGTCGAGGAAAACGCAACGAGAGTCGCGTAGGGACCTACCGAGGTCGGTGGGACGAGGGTGTGGTTCGCCCGCAGGGGTAAATCGGACGGGGAAATGACCTTTTATTCCACAAATCCTCTAACTTGGAGAGGGGCCGTGCGGGATGGTCAAGTAACCAAATCGGCGTTATTTGGCCGCGCAGCGCGATTTCAGGGATGCGTTGGATCGGTCATCTGGGTCTTATCCTTCTGAATAACTTGCTGAGGAAGAGGGAATTTTAGCCGCCAAAAGGCGCAAAAAGGACGCGAAATGTTTCTTGATGGATTTGTGCGGATTTTTGCGACTAAAGTCTTTCTGCTTTCCGCACTTTTGAGGCGTCAGCTCTGAGTCGCCGCCGCCAGTTTCACATCCGCTCGGGCACCTCGATGCCTAGCAGATAGAGTCCTTGCTTCAGCGTGCGGGATGTTAGCTCGCATAGCGCCAGACGGCTGGAGCGGATCGGCTCCTCGGCTTTGAGGACCGGGCAAGCCTCGAAATACGAGTGAAACGCACGGGCCAGTTCGAGCACGTAGTTGGCTAACAAATTCGGTCGGAAATCCTCAAGAATGGTCGGCAGCACCTCGCCGAAACGCACCAGCAAGCGCACGAGGTGGATTTCCGCTGGCTCGTTGAGGTGGATTTCCGCGGCACTGGCGTCGAACGGTGCATCGAGCTTGCGGAAAATCGAGCGGATGCGGACGTGCGAGTATTGGAGGTAAGGCGCGGTGTCGCCCTGCAACGCGAGCATTCGATCCCATGAAAACACATAATCGGTGAGGCGGCCTTGTGAGAGTTCGGCGAATTTTACCGCGCCGATGCCGACGATTTCCGCGATACGGCTGGCCTCCTCGCCTTGCAGGTCCGGGTTTTTCTCGGCGATGGCGGTGGCCGCGCGTTCGACCGCTTCCTCCAGCACTTCGATCAGGCCCACGTTGTCACCGGAGCGGGTTTTCATCAGCTTGCGGTCGTCGCCAAGGATAGAGCCGAATGCGATATGTTGGAAATCGCCGGTTTTCCCCCAGCGCGCCGCCGCGTCGAAAAGCTGGCGGAAATGAAGCTGCTGCGGCACGCCGACGACATACCAGATGTGATCCGCCCGCCACTCGTCGATGCGGAATTGGATGGTCGCGAGGTCGGTGGTGGCGTAGAGAAATCCGCCGTCAGCCTTGCGGATGATCGCGGGATTATCGGTCCAGCCCTCTTCCTTGTGGACCATGAACGGATCTTCTTCTTTCGGTTTCGTGCCGTCGGAAAATACGCACACCGCGCCACCGCTCTCGCGGGCCAGGCCTTTTTCCAAGAACTCGGTGACGAGGCTGGCGAGGCGATCATTGTAATAACTCTCGCCCAGCCAGTGATCGAATTTCACATCGAGGCGGTCGTAGATTTTTTGCAGGCCGATTTTTGAAACTTCGATGCACTGCCGCCAGATGGTTAGATTTTCTGGATCGCCCGCCTGGAGTTTCACCAGCTCCGCCTTGCAACTTTCTAACACCGTAGGATCGTCCTTGGTCGCGGCGTTCACCTGCCGATAGACGCGGACCAGTTCGGCAATCGGATCGGCTGTTAGGGCGGTGGCGTCGAGGAAATGATTCCACCCATAAATGATCATCCCGAATTGCGTGCCCCAGTCGCCGATGTGGTTGTCGGCGATGACGTTGAACCCGAGAAAGCGTGCGATCCGGGCCAGCGAGTCGCCGATGATCGTCGAGCGAATGTGGCCGACGTGCATCGGCTTGGCGACGTTGGGCGCGGAGAAATCCACCACCACGGTCTTGCCCGCGCCGGTGGCTGGCACGCCGAGCCGTGGGTCACGGATCAAGACCTCGGCACGGGAGGCGTAGGCACCGGGCAGGATGCGGAAATTGATGAAGCCTGGTCCCGCGATGTCGGCGGTGGCGAGGCCGGTTAGATCGAGGCGATCGATGATTTCCTGAGCCAGTGCACGGGGATTCGTCTTGCGCTGCTTGGCCAAGACCATCGCCGCGTTCGTCTGATAGTCCCCGAAGCGCAGATCCGCCGCAGCCGTCACCGGAGCGGTGGCGGATTCTCCTAACACCTCGGTCAGAGCGGCGGCGAGGCGGGATTCGAGTTCCAAGAGAAGTGTCATGCGAATAAAAAGTTAGGACGGTGAATCAAGCGCCCGCCCGCGCTGGCTTGGAATCGAAAATCGCGAGAATTTCCCCATGAGATTCCGCGCTTCCGAGTTGGCGGAGAACCTCGCGGTTGGTGAACATTTTCGCAATCGCCGCCAGCGTCCGCAAGTGCAGGTGATAGTCCTTGCGCGGGACGATGAAAAGGATGATGAAATGGACAGGGGCATTGTCCAGCGCCTCGAAGTCGATGCCCGCCCGCGAGCGCCCGAAGACCGCGATCACTCGGTCCAGATGATCTGAGAAAGCATGGGGAATCGCCACGCCAAAGCCAATCCCGGTGCTCACTTGCGCCTCACGCGCCCTGAAGGCATCCAGCATTTCATCGCGCTGGGTAGGCGGCAGTTGCCCGGTATGCACCAGATGCCCGACCAACTCGACGATGGATGGCCAATGCTCCACCGCCTTCATCTCAAGGAGGATATGGTCCGCACGGAGCAAGTTCGCCAACTTCATAAATGGGGAATCGAAAGCCGCAACGGGATGCGGTGGGGGCGAGTGGTTACTGTCACAAGCCCCTCATGGCAAGCGGATTTACATGGTGAATCAAAGGCGGGTGGATCTCCGGTCCACCCGTGCCGACCGGAGATTGGCCCAATTCCCGGAGGATAAAATCCGGCCCAGAGGTGCCAAGTGGGTTGACGCTCGCCCGTACGCGCTTACACCTACCGCCATGCACGCCGACAACGAACCGAACCAAGCGCATGATGCTGGTGCCGAGGTGGACCCGATTCCAGCCGCCCCAGCCGCGCTCGATCCTTGGGAAGAACTCGAAGCCGAGGCCGCGAAGTGGAAGGAAATTTCCCTGCGCACCGCCGCTGAGATGGAGAACCTCCGCAAGCGCACCACCCGTGAGCGCGAGGACGCCATCCGCTACGCAAACCAGCGCCTGCTCGAAGAATTGATCCCGGTGATCGACAATTTTGAAATGGGCATGCAGGCCGCCTCGCAGGATACCAAGTCCATGATCTACATCGGCATGGACATGGTCCGCCGCCAGCTCAACGATTTCCTCGCCTCCCAGGGAGTTGAGGAAATCCCGACGAGCGGAAATTTCGACCCGAACCTCCATGACGCTGTCGCCCAAGAAGAATGCGCCGCCGGGCAGGAAGGCCGCATCCTCCGGGTCACCCGCCGTGGTTTCCGCCTGCGCGACCGCCTGCTGCGACCCGCCAGCGTCGTCGTGTCCAAGGTTCCAACACCGGCATAATCAAGAAAATGGCTGATAAACGCGACTATTACGAAGTTCTCGGCGTCGCCCGGGAAGCCACTGCGGACGAAATTAAAAAAGCCTACCGCAAGCTCGCGGTGAAATTCCACCCGGACAAGAACCCGGGCGACCACACGGCGGAAGATAAATTCAAGGAACTCGGTGAAGCTTACGAAGCCCTCAGCGACGTTGACAAACGCGCCGCCTACGACCGCTACGGCCACGCCGCCTTCGCCGGTGGTGGGCAGCCCAGCGGCGGTGGTTTCCACGACCCGATGGACCTGTTTTCCCAAGTCTTCGGCGGAGCCTTCGGTGGCGGCTTCGAGGAGTTTTTCGGTGGCGGTGGCTCACGCAAAAACTCCGGCAAGCAACGAGGCAGCGATCTACGCTACGATCTGGAAATTTCCCTCGAAGAAGCCGCGCGCGGAGTTGAGAAGGAATTGGAAATCGAGCGCTACGTCCCCTGTGAACCCTGCGGCGCGAAAGGCACCAAGGGCTCTGGTGGCGTCAAAGTCTGCACCACCTGCGGCGGTCGTGGCGTGGTCGCCCGCCAAGCCGGCATCTTCATCCAGCAAACGACCTGCCCGGAATGCCGGGGCGCCGGGGAAACGATCACCGATCCTTGCCCAAGCTGCAAAGGCGATGGCCGGGTCCAGCGCGACAGCCGCATCAAGCTCCGCATCCCGGCGGGCGTCGATACCGGCACTCGCCTGCGCTCCTCGGGCAATGGCGACTCCGGCGTCCGCGGCGGCGCGGCAGGCGACCTCTACGTCTTCCTCCATGTCCGCGATCACGATGTCTTCGATCGCGACGACGCAGACTTATTCTGCTCTGTCCCGCTGCCATTCTCGGTGGCGGCCCTCGGCGGTGAGCTGAAAGTGCCATCACTCGACGGCCAGTCCTCCATTAAAATCCCGGTCGGCACCCAAGGCGGCACCGTTTTCCGCCTGCGCGAAAAAGGGATGCCCTCACTCTCTAACAGCGGTCGGCGGGGTGACCTCAACGTCACCGTCCAAGTGGAAGTCCCAACCAAACTCAGCAGCGACCAACAAGAAAAACTCCGGGCCTTTTCCGAGTCCATCGGCGAACACAATTCCCCGATGCAGGAAGGCTTTTTCCAAAAGGCCAAGCGGTTTTTTGATTTGTGATTTAGAATCCAGAATCCAGAATCCAGAATCCAGAGAAGAGAGGAGAAATCTCGACTCTTCAGCTTGTTTCTGGTCTCTGGTCTCTGGTCTCTCCCACCCCCATGCCCCGCTTCCACCTACCGCCTGAATCGTGGCTGACCGCGCCAGCGCTGGCTGGTGACGAGGCCCGGCATCTCTCGCAGGTGCTGCGGATGAAGCCGGGCGAGACGATCACGGTGTTCGATGGCCATGGCCGCCGTGCTCCGGCGGAAATCCTAACTGTCACGCGCGATCATGTCCCCCTCAAGCTCGGCGAGCCCGAGTCACCCGCGCCGCCGCTGCCCGCCATCACCCTCGGCCAAGCGATTCCGAAGGGGAAAAACATGGATCTCATCGTCCAGAAAGCGGTCGAACTCGGCATCGCAGTCATCCAGCCGCTCGTCACCCGCCACACCATCGTCCAACCCGGCGATGGCAAGTCCGAAAAATGGCGGCGCAACGCCCTCGAAGCCTGCAAGCAATGCGGCCAAGACACCCTGCCGGAAATCGCCGATGCCATGGACTTCGACCGCTGGATCGTCACGCAAGCCGCCAGTCCTGCGCTGAAGCTCATCGCCTCTCTCGCCCCCGGAGCAAGGCCGTTGCGGGAAATTTTGCGCACGCATCCAGCCACCCACCAAGCCACCCTGCTCGTCGGTCCTGAGGGCGATTTCTCTAACAACGAAACCGCTGCCGCCCTTGCCGCAGGATTTCTACCAGTCTCGCTCGGCACCATCGTTCTGCGCGTCGAGACCGCCACGCTTTTCTGTCTCTCCGCCCTGCGCTATGAGTTTGACGCTGGGTGAAATTCTATCAAACAGCGTGACCGTCTTGCATAGGGATGCTGTGATGGTTAATTTTTAAGGATTGCAAGTCGTTTGGTCACGTGGTTAATTGATCTCCGTAAGATTTAGTCTTTTGCGATCAAATATTCTGCCAATATAACAAGTAGTGCTCGTTATGAAAAATCACCTACCACTTTGTTCGGTAATAGGCGCGTTGTGTGGCCTACCCAGCTTGGCCCAAGCATGGCAGCCTGGCACCTATCCCGTCGCTCCGGCGCGCATGATCAGCTCGGGCTTTGCCGTTAATAACCAGAGCCGGAACGACGTTATCGCCTTTTGGCAGGCGGTTTACCAAGCGTCCGAAGGCGCTCAAACGCGGATGAGCTGGACGGGAAATTATATCGGCAATGACGGGACGACCTCGCCCGAATTCGTCGAGGATGTCCAGCGGCGTATCAATTATTTCCGTGCGATGTGCGGGGTTCCTTCTGTTGTCGCCTTGAACACGGGTTCCACGGTGCTGATCGATGCCACGGACAAATTTAAGCCTCCCACCTCCACCATAAAATCTACGGCGTCACAGAATGCGGCGCTGATGACGATCCGCAATTACAACGCGTCCACCGGCACCGATTCTGCCCTTAGCCATGACCCCGCCAGCAACCTGCTTGGATGGTCGCAATCCGCATGGAACGCGAATTCTCATGGCAACTTCGCCTTTGGCCTCTGCGGTCCGAATGCCATTACCGAATACTTCATTGAGCGGATTGCCGCCTCCATCACGACCTCGTCATGGAACTCGCTGGTGGGGCACCGGCGCTGGTGCTTGTTCCCAGGTTCCACAGATTTCGCCACCGGCGATCAGCCCGGCACCTCTGCATCGAGGCCGCCGACGAACAACCTTTACGTTCTGCAAAAACCGGCCGAACTCGTCGAACCCCTGAACCAAGTCTTCGTGGCGTATCCCGCCCCTGGTTTTTTCCCGGTCAGCCTCAATTCCCCGTTCTGGTCAGTGAGCCGCAAGGGCGCGAATTTCAGCTCGGCGACAGTGACAATGACCGATCAAAGCGGCGCGAGCCTTCCGGTCACCGCGGTTCAAAAAAGTAATAGCTTCGGCGATCCTGCAATCACTTGGAGTGTGGGCACCGCCGCAGGCGTGATAGCGGTCGCCAGCGACAAGACCTTTAACGTGCAGGTTTCTGGCATCACCGGCGTGGGGATTCCGACGTCCTTTAGCTACTCGGTCACGCTCTTCAATCCAGATCAACTGACCTCCAACCAAGAGCTCACCGGCCCCGCCAGCATCGCCTCAAATGATTCCGGTAAGTACACCTTCACGCGGCCCGAAGGCGCGGAAGCCCTGCAAGTCGGAGCGTTTCTACAAAATTCGACAGCCTGGAAAGAGGATGCGGAATCCGCCACAGTGGCGCAGGTGATCGACGGCACGGATCCCAGTTATCCGTTGGTGACGACTCCCTCCAGCTATGCCGGGTTCGGCAGCGTCGTCGGAGCGAAGGCCTTTCATCTGACCTTCCCAACATCCTACGATCTGATTAAACGGGGCGTGCCCGCGCAGTCATTTGAACTCGACCGTGACATCATCGCGAAGACGGGTGCGACGCTCAAATTCACGTTCCGCCGTGGATACATGACCACGACCAGCACCCTGAACGTCGAGGTATCCGCCGATGGCGGTGTGACTTGGACCGTGCTCGGCGCCCCGATCACCGGGAAGTCCAACACCAACTTCGACCTTGCCGTGACGTCCGTCAGCAGCGCTCTAACTGCATCCAGCACCCCGCTGCGGATTCGTTTCCGATATTTCACGAACGGTGGTGCGATCTATACGAATGACGCTGCGCCAAAGCTGCCCACGGGCATTTTCCTCGATGAAATCACGACCACCAATTGCGATTGGTTGGAGCAGAAAAAACTCACGGATCTATCCGCCAAGGAGACTAAATTCTACTTCAAGAAATTTACCGCCGGTGCCACCTTAGTGAACGGCGCGAAATGGCAACTGCGGCTGCGGACGCAGCTCGGCGGCAAGTGGTTTCCGTTTGGCCCGCCCAAAGCGGTGACCATCACCGCGCCTTGAACTCAGGACAGCGTCAGGTTTTCGCCGTTTCCCATGCATCCTCCATCTGGCAGGGCGTGGCGGCTCCGAGTGTTAGGCCGGCGGCTTTGAGTAGAGCTTCCATTTTCCCGAAGCGGTTTTCAAATTTGGTGTTCGCCGCTGCCATCAGGACTTCCGGGTCGATGTTGCGGAAGCGTGCCAGATTCACCACCGAGAACAGTAAGTCGCCCATTTCCTCGGCGACGGCAGCGATATTCTGCTCGTCCATGGCTGCTTGGAGTTCTAGCAGTTCTTCGCGGATTTTGGCGAGCACCCCGGTTTCTGTCGGCCAATCGAAACCGACCTTCGCGGCTTTTTTTTGCAGTTTTGCGGCGCGGAGTAGGGCGGGCAGGCCCTTGCCGACGTCGTGCAGGAAGGGCTTTTCCTCGGCACCTTTTTCCGCGCGCTTGATCTCATCCCACTGCCGGAGCACGGCGTCGGTGGAGGCCACGTTGCTGTCACCGAAGACATGCGGATGGCGGCGGACCAGTTTCTCGCTGATCCCGCGAGCCACGTCATCCAGAGTAAAATGCCCAGCCTCCGCCGCCAGCTCGCTGTGGAAAACGACCTGCAATAACAGGTCGCCCAGTTCTTCCTTGAGATGCTCGAAGTCCCCGCGCTGGATCGTGTCCACCGTCTCGTAGGCTTCCTCGATCAGGTTCGGCACCAGCGAAGCGTGTGTCTGTTCGGCATCCCAAGGACAGCCGCCGGGGGCGCGCAGGCGGTGCATGATTGCCCGTAACCTAACAAGCTGTTGCTCGGCATCCGGGGAGTTGGTCATTTCCGCGTCGGTCATCACGGGGCTGAGTTTGAATTTGAGGCTTTTTGGAGGAAATCCCGCTCCTCTTGGGTGAGACTTTGGAAGCCCTCGCGGGAAATTTTATCGAGGATCAAGTCCAGAGCGGAATCCTGTTGCAGTTCAAGCTCGGTGCGTGGCCGCAGCTTGGCTAAGGGAATAGGGGCCGAGCTCACGGGGCGCAATTGTTCCACCACCACCCGCCGTCCTAACAAATTCGGGAAACGAATTAAAATGAACCCGAGGATGGCCCCGCCCAGATGCCCCGCCTGACCGCCTTCGTTGCTAACCAGCCCGAAGAGATCGATGTGAAAATAACCAAGTAGAATGGTTCCAACAGCAATCGCCATCAGCCAGATGGCAAGCTGACGCATGGAAAGTTCCACGGGCGGGATCAAGAGCCTTACTCGCAATTCCGGCGCGATCACCGCGACGCCGATCAGGATGCCGTAGATCCCGGCAGAGGCCCCAACCAACGGCGTTTGGAAGCCGTCACTCGCCAGCAGTCCGATCAACACCAGCAATGTGTAAAAGAGTGCTCCACCCACCCCACAGAGCAGATAGAACAGCAGGAATTTCCCCGACCCCCACCAACGCTCCAGCCATGGGCCGAAGAAGAAAATTCCCATGCAGTTGAAAAACACATGCGTGATGCTGCCGTGGAGGAACTGAAACGTGACGAACTCCCAGAGCCGCCCATCAAACACACCGGATTGAATCGTGAAAGCCCCGAACTCCCGGAAAGGCTTGTCATCGGGTTCCAGGAAATACAGGGCCAGATTCACAATCAGCAGCCATTTGACCACGGGCGTGATTTGCGAAAAAAAACCGCTCGGTTCGCGGCGGTCTATACGGTGATAATCTCGGTCGGCGATGCCCATCTGAAAAAGGGATTATCACGGCATCGTGCCCGCCGCAAGGCCGGGTGAAAATACTGTCACCCGCAAAACCTTGGTGCCAGTCGGATTCGGGCCACGGTTCGGCGTCGTTTCGCCTTCTGGGTGGCCGCCGCCTTGCCCAAGGTCACTTGCCCTTGGTCTGGGGTGGCCCGCTAGCCAATGAAACAGGCGGCAAGTGAACCCCGCCGCCTGTTCCTTGGAATCTGCCTGCCGATGACTCAGATTCTACCGAGTCGCAACAGGATGATCAAAATAACCAAAATCAGTCCCAACCACCGCTGGGCGCGTAGCCCCAACTTCTGCTGTGACCCCAAGTAGGGAGTGCCCCGACCAATGCCACGATGAGGATGACGAGCAGTATGGTACACCGAGGGACATGATTTTGTTTTAGTTAGGGTTAGGCGCGTTGCGCCGGGACTGATCGCTTAGTAGGGCCGGGACACGACCACATAACCAGATCCGCGTTGTTGGTAATAAACCCCACGGGATTGATAATAACGCGCACCCCGGTAGTTCACGACCCGGTAACCGGACGGCAAACGGGTGATGATCACATCATTGTTGTGGTAGCCGTGGGTGTAAACCGTGCGCGGTGCCTCAACCACCACATAGCGGCCACCATGCGGACGATAGTAGTATCCATTGTGGACGTAGTAAGTGGTGCCACCATACACTTCGGTGCGGTAGCCGTAAGGCAGGGCATTCACTTGATAGCCGACGTGGACGTTGGCGGACACCGGTGCGGGATAGGTGGCGACACAGCTCGGGAGCATAGCAGCGATGGCGAGGCCGAGGCTACCAAGGACGAGTGATTTGGCGATTAATGTTTTCATGAGGCTTTTGCAATTGTTGTTGATGGACCCAGAAACATGTTCCGTGATCCGCCATACTTTTTTGCAGGGATTGGGCCAATGTCAAGAGGTCCGATGGAGCCTTTGAAAAATCATGGTTTCAACCAGCCGAGTTGCCATCTGAAAGCGCGGCAATACAGGAAAACGCACGGATCACCGTGCGACTTGCAACGGGGTTTGCCAGCAATTTTCGAATTTCTCCACCCGCGTCCGCCGAATGGTTCCAAGGATCTTAAAAAAAGCCACGGGCGAGCGGCCCGTGGCTTGGATCCGAGCGGGCAGGGGACCTCAGCCGAGCATTCCCGCGATAAGCGTTTCCAGCTTCACGATGTCCGCCGAGAAGGCGCGTATGCCGTGGGCGGTTTTCTCGGTGGCCATGGCGTCCTCGTTGAGCATGAAACGGAAATCGCTCTCGTTGAGGGTGATTTTCTCATGGCTGCTGGCGGCGGCTTCAGCAGCGGTTAGGCGGGCGGTGATCGGTTCTTCGGAAGCCTGGAGTTCGCCTAACAGACCTGGGCTGATGGTTAGTAGATCGCAGCCAGCAAGGGCGAGGATTTCCCCCTTGTTGCGGAAGGACGCGCCCATGACCTCGGTCTTATATCCGAATTTTTTGTAGTAATTGTAAATGGCGCGCACGGAGATGACGCCGGGATCTTCGTCGCCTTCGAAATCCTTGCCGGTTTCCTTTTTATGCCAGTCGAGGATGCGACCGACGAAGGGCGAGATGAGCTGCACCCCGGCCTCGGCGCAGGCGACGGCTTGGGCGAAGGAAAACAGCAGGGTCAGATTGCAATGGATGCCTTCTTTCGCCAGTGCTTCCGCTGCTTTGATACCTTCCCAAGTGGAGGCGATCTTGATGAGAATCCGCTCGCGTGTGTGACCTTCCTTTTCATAGGCAGCGATGAGCGTGTGGGCCTTGGCGATGGTCGCCGCAGTGTCGAACGAGAGCCGGGCATCGACTTCCGTGGAGACACGGCCTGGGACGATCTTCAAAATTTCCAGACCGAACAGGATCAGGATACGGTCAAGGATCGCTTCCGTTAGGGCTGGGCCGGTTGCGCCTGTGGCCTTCACTTCACTCACCGCCTGCGCGACGAGGTGATTGTATTCGGGTTTCGCGGCAGCTTGGAGGATCAGCGAGGGATTGGTCGTCGCGTCCTGCGGTTGATAGGTTTTCATCGACTCGAAATCTCCGGTATCGGCGACGACGGTCGTGTACTGCTTCAGTTGGTCGAGTTGATTCATGCTGCGAATGGAGTAATCGCATGGTCTGCGGATGGGAAGATGAAAAACCCGGTCAAGCGTCCCATGCCATGAATGTCACATGAACCAAGTATGAATCGCAGCGAAGATGCAGGTCGGTGCGCTTGAGGCTTGGCAAGTGGGCGGCGGGGACCGAAAACAAGGCATGTTCAGCGCCAGCAAACTCACCCCGGAACAAATCGAAGCGCTTCGGCAATGGGCCGCCGAGGGAGCATCCATGTCGGATCTCCAACGCCACGTGAAGGAGGATTTCGGCCATTCGATCACTTATATGGACACCCGATTTCTCATCCTCGACCTCGGCATCGAGCTGATCGAGGAGTCGAAAGTGGAGCCGGAAAAATTGGAAAAGCCCGCGCCGATCCCCACCGGTGTTGTCACCACGACGATGGATACCCTGACCCTGCCCGGCGCGCTGGTGAGTGGCAAAGTCAGTTTCAGCGATGGCGAGACGGCGGTCTGGATGCTCGATCAAACCGGTCGCCCCGGCCTCGATCCTGACACGGAGGGCTATCATCCCTCGGCTGCGGACATCAAGGAGTTTCAAATCCAGCTCCGCGATTTGATCCAGAAAAGCGGGCTTTGAACCGCAGTTACAGACACGAATCGCGGGCAGCGGCGTTGAATCGGTGAACATGCTTGGCCCGACGAGCGCATTATCCCCGGCGCGAAAACGCAGTCGGTGGCATTTTTTCGCCCCGTTCGTAGTGATGGTGGCCACTCAGCAAAGCTGCAAGCCGCCGCCACAGGTCGTGGAAAAATCCGCGACTCCCAGCGAGTCCACGTCCGGTTCACCCCTCGCGGATGCCCGGACCGATGCGGCCAAGGCCCTGCTTGCCGCAAACCAACCCGACCAGGCGCTGGCCCTGTTAGTTGCCGCGTTGCAGGCCGATCCCGCTGCGGTAGAAGCCCGGGCCATGGCGGCGGGCATCCTCAAGGAAACGGTGTGGAATCTGCCGGAACTCACGCTCGATCATCCCCAGCCAGTTGAGCAAATTTCCTTCTCCGCGCCTTCTTCGCTGTGGGTGAGTCTGGCCGGCAGGACCAACACGACGGTGCGTTGGAATTTGGAATCCCAGCATATCGAAAGCGTCCTGTTTCCCGTCACTAACTGCCATACCCGCAGCCTGACCTACGACCCGGCCCACCGCTCGGTGGTCATCGAGCGCGGACCGGTCACTCTGCTGTGCAACGCGGCAACGCTCAAGCCGATCGGTGAATTGGGAACCGTGCCGAATTTTCTAACACCATCCGCCGTCATCGTTTTTTCCGCCGACGGACTGCTGTTAGCTCATCCGTACTGGGTCTCGGAAAAAGACCACGCCATCGTCTGGAATGTGCGCGACGCGGCCACCGGCCAGCTCATCCGCGCCTCAGAACCCACCGCCGCAGACGCCCCGCCACCGCTGGCGGCGTTTCTGGATCGCGGGCAGTTGCGGGTTTTGAATGGCGATGGCAGCCAGTGGGAAATGCCGGTTTCTCCGGTCGAACCGCTGCGCCAGACCCCGCCGCCGGAACTGATGAAATTGCTGGATGCCCGGTTTTCCATGGACGGGAATTCCGCTCTAACACTCCAAGACCGTGGGCCGCAACAGGCACCCGCTCGCGCGCTGGTCGTCTATCAGCATCAGGCGGATGGCTCGCTCACGCCGGACGCGCTGGCGGACCGCTGCCCATGGAGCAGCCAACTACGCCGCTGGACCGGACTGTTGGAAGACCCGCAGCACGCGCCCTTCACGATCACGGGAAATGTTGTGAAATTTCCAACCAAAGCCCGCGCACCCCTTGCGACCGTACACCCGATCACCGCGCTGGCATTTGCTGGGGAAAGAGTGTTCACCGGCGAGGACAACGGCACGCTAACCGTTCATCACTTGCTGCCAGTTCCTAAAGAAAATCCAGTCACCCGCCAGCCCAGTCCCATCAACGACACCTGTCTAACCAATCTGGTGCATCTCCGCGCCGCCCTGACTGGTCTCCAATACGACGAAAAGGCCCGCACCTTCACTCACCTCGATTCCACTGCCCGTTTGAAAGCCCTCGACGACTGCAATTTCACCGCCATTCTAGCCGTTTTCCCGCAGTTGGATTTCACGCCGGTCACCGCGGCGTTCAAGGCGACGCCCCATCGCATGGCTGCGCCGGAAGCATTCGCGCCGCTGCGGGAGCGCTTGGCCCGCGCGGCGCTAACAGAAAATCCTGATGCCGTCAGACTGGCGGAAATTTTCCACGCTAACGACAGCCCGGCCATCCTCGCCGCCATCAAAGCGGCGGGTGGCAAGGGACCAGCGGCTGCCACCGCACTTGCGCTGGCCTTGCAGTCCGACATTCACGAATGGATCGCCGCCTGTCTCGACACCGCTACGGATCTGCCGCCGCTATTGCGCCAGCTCGCCCTCTCGCGCATCGCTTGGTTGCAAGGCCGGAAGGCGGACGCGTTGGCCGCGTGGCCGGAAAATTTCCCCGAACTGACCGAGTTCTGCCTGCGTGAGGACTGGGACGGTTGGGAGCAGGCGGATTTCAAGCCCGCCCTCGACCAACTCCGCCATTGCGCCCGCGAGGTGCTGGACGCCATCGTAGTGCCTGAAAATTCGACGCCCGCGCAACGCCAGGCCGTCGCCGCGCACCTCACCGATCCCGCGACCCTTGCCGCCGTTGGCCGCGCGCGTTATGCCGCCGCCTGTCTGCAAGCCGCGCTCGCCTTTTCCGCCCACAAAGAGGAAACGGAAATCACTCTCGAACTCGCCAGTCGCGCCCGCAATCTCGGCGCACCGACTGAACCCTGCTTACGGGCCGAGGCGCTGGCCCTGACCTCGCTTGGCGACTATCAGAAAGCCCACCCGCTCTGGATCGAGCTCATCACCGAGCATCCCTTGGAAACCCAGTTGCCCGCCGACTACGCCGAGGCCGCATACACCGCGTTTGAAAACTCCGATCCGCAGCAGGCGATGCAGATTCTAACGACCGGCTTCCACCGTTTCTCGCAGGATGGAAACTTCGCACTGCGGGCGGGCTGGGTCGCCCTGCTCACTGGAAATTCGGAAAGCTCCTACCGCTTTCTGCGCGACGGCCAACGCATCGGTTTCCCGGCGGAAAAATTAGAAAACGCCACCGCCCTGCTCACCATCGCCGCCGCCCAGTCCGGCGCGATGGATGATGCGGCCGTCTATTTCCAAGACCTACTCAAGATCAATCCCGCTTGGGCGGATGCCAAGACCTTAGACACCCTCGACTGGCCCGAAGAGTTGAAAACGACGCTCAGGCAGTTCGCCCGTTAGACGATCACGCCAGATCCCGCACCTGCACCTGCGCCCACCAGTCCTTGAAGGAGTTGATGAAAATTTCATGGTCCGGGTCCACCTGATAGGCGTCGTGCTCCTCGATGGTGTTGAATTGCATCGACAGCGCATAGTCCCATGATTGGTCGATGACCGGTCTGATCATCACCTTCGCCGGCACCGCCCAGCGGCCGCCAGCCACCAGCTTGATCTCCATCAGCGCGGACAAACCTTGCTCGAAGATCGCACGGTCCACGGTACTTTGATACTCATCCTTTAGCCAGAAATAAACATGGTGCTCCATGCCTTAGGGCAATAACTGCCACGGGTGCGCACGGCAAGCACGGATCGCGCAATCAGCGGAGAGTGCAGGAAAGGGACGCACCCGCGCCAGCGTGCGCGGAGTTTCTGATAAAATAAATCACCAGTTACCACGGGTGAGGGTGGTTTTTTTTCCGAAAGAGTTCTTGCCGTCCCAGCCATCCCCATCACGGGTGAAGACGCAAGGTTTTTTGTCCGGCCATCAGATCTCTAAAGTGCCGTTTTCGAGGATGATCCAAGTCACATTCCAATCGTGTCCGACTACCTCCAATTTGCCGCCCGGATGCGCGATCCAGTGCTCGTCGTGCCCGTAATTTCGTTCGGACCACTTGCCGAGGAAGGATGCGGGGAAAGATTGGGTGGCTTCATTGGCCTCGGGCGCGAGCGATTGGACCCACTCGTCCAAATCGCTCGCCCGCTCTGCTTGGGCGAGCAGGCGCGGCTTGAGTTCTGCGTCGGCAGTATCGGCTGCGGCCCCTTTGAGGCGGGCGACGTAAGCATCGCGGATGTGGGTGAGTTCGTTGCGGTGGGCGTCCTCGATGGCCTTTTCTTTGGACTGGGCCAGGGCGAAGTTTTTGACGACTTCATCAGTGAGTCCTCGGAAACCGTCCGTCGAGGGAATGCGGTTGCCGCCGAGCATTCGCTTGAGATTTTCCATGAAAACAGCGTCCTCCTTCTTGCCGGTGTGGGCATGGCTGGCGAATTGGAACAGCAGGGCCTCGACATTATCTGAGTACCCGGTGTCGCGCTTTTTGCGGGCATCTTGGATCAAGCCGGTGGCGCGTTGGAGCAGCTCAGGATCGCCGGGCGGCAGGTCCTGGGTATTCCGTGGGTCGGGCGAGTCCTGCGCAGATGCCCTTGACGATGGCAACCGCCTGTAAGGGCGCGATCGCCTTGTTCCACGCCGCCTCGTGCAGCGACCCGCCATCGACATACTCCATGACAATATAGGGCATCCCATCGACGTTGCCGTAGTCGAATACACCGAGAAGATTCGGGTGGTTGAGACGAGCCATCGCCTTGGCCTCGGTGGTGAAAGACTCCCGGAATTCCGCATCCCCGCCGAATTCATAAAGGAGCACCTTGATAGCGACGTCGCGATCCAGTGAGAGTTGGCGGGCCTTGTAAACGGCACCCACACCGCCCTGTGCGATGAAGGAGTCGATCCCGTATTGAGGGAGAAGCTCGCCGAGATGCTCAGGGCTGGGAGCTTGGAGAGAGTTATCGCTCGTTACGGGTGATCGGATGTTGGAGAGTCGGGTGCAAAGTCTTTACGGTCGAAATTTGTGATGTCGTTTACCAGCGAGGAGAAATATTTTTTTCGTTGGATTCGTCAATCGGTGGTTCTTGGTGGTCAAAGTCACCGTCGGCCCGTAAGTCTAGCCGCAGATCCATTGTGTATGAACTTTGCCCGAATTTTTCTGATTCTGCTATTTTTCACTGCTTTTTCGCCAACGGCTAAGGCGCATCAGGTGCCGTCTGTGGAGTTGGAATTTCAGGATCTCAATACCCAGTGGCGGCTGTCAGGGCAAATGGACATCGCCTACATGTTGCCGGAAACCCGCAATATTCCGGGGGGACCGCCGTTGAGCCGGGCGGCGGAGATGAAGGTCACGCCGGAGGAGTTTGCGCGAATCCGCAAGGAGACGGAAACCACGCTGCGGAAGCTGCTGCGCTTCACCTTCGCGGACCAGGAGGTGGCGTGGCGGATCGAGTTCCCGGATTTTCAAAAAACGCCATTTGAGCTGCCGGAAGAGGCCGGGGACATCGCGTTGATCTCCATTCAAATCCTGATTGATGCGGTGCCGGGAGGTGGGGAACTGCGGATTCATTGGGCGGGGGAAAAAGAGACAGAACTCATTATTCTAACGGAAGTCGGCGATGACGCGAGGGTGGTTAGCACTTTGCCGGGTGGCACTCTGATGTTGTTGAAACGAGAGGACACGGGGAAATCGGTAGCGGTCGAGACGCCGGTGACGGGCGGCTGGGTGCAGCTCGGATTTACCCATGTGATGGGTGCGGATCACATCCTGTTTGTCCTAGGGCTATTTTTGTTAGTTCCTAACTGGAGGGCACTGATGGGCCAGTCACTCCTGTTCACTCTGGCCCACTCGATCACGCTGGCGCTTGCGGTTTTCGGCGTGGTGCATGTGCCGGGAAAGATCGTGGAGAACTTGATCGCGGTGAGCATCGCGTGGGTGGGAATTGAAAACCTGGTGGTCCACAAATTCGGTAGGCAGCGGATGATTCTCGTCTTTTGCTTCGGGCTGCTGCACGGCCTCGGCTTCGCCAGCGTGCTCGCGGATAAACTCGGCAACATTCCGCGCGACCAGCTAACAGGGCCGCTACTGGGATTCAATGTCGGCGTGGAATTGGCGCAGATTTCCGTGCTCGCCCTCGCCTTCATCATCCTATTGCCACTCAAGAAATGGACGCCGCAGGTGCAGACCGTTGGCTCCGCATTCGTGGCGGTTGCGGGCGTCACTTGGGCAGTCCAGCGGATATTTTTTCCGCAATCGCCGCTGTTCTGAGTGATGGTGTTAGAATTGGAATGCAGCCTCGAAGTTCCGACCTGCTGCCAGCACGGCATAGTCGTCGTAAGTCACTTTTTCCGCAGGAGGCCAGAATACCTTGGCGGCGATTTGTGAGGCCACCCACACGGCGCACGCGGTTGCGGCTTCGAGGTCCGCCATTTCAAAATCCGTCCATTCGGTGAGTTTTACTTCGGCGGCGGTGGTGCTGATGGTGAAATAACAGGGTGTCGGCAGGACTTCCCCCCGACTTACAAGGGCGGCGGCGTAGAGCGGGAGTTGCAGGTTGTGCCAGAGGAAATCCACCGGCTTGCCCTTTTCCTCACCGCCATAAATAGCCGGGCAGTCATGGGTCAGGTGACCTGGCAACTCACTGTTCGCGGTGATTTTCTTGCGGTGCGCCCGCTCCGCGCTATCAACTTTTCCGGTTTTATAATCCAGCACCCGCAGTTGGCCGGTGTCGCGATGGCGGTCGATCCGGTCGATCTTGCCGCTGAGAATCCGACCGTCAGCCATCGTCAGCTTGACCGAGCGTTCGACATCGACGACCTGCCAGCCGTCCGCCCGGATACCCGCCTGCACCTGCGCCAGCCAGAGCAAACGTTGCTGGATTGCCTCCGCTTGGATGCGGATCGCAAGCGGCACGCGCTGGCCGAACCACTCGGCCACCACGCGCTTGAGTTCCGCACAGAGCCAGGCGTGGATCGCCGCAGCGTCGTCGCACTCGCGGGCCTCAGTGTCGCGGCCCCAGCGTTCTAACACCTCGTGGGTAACGGTGCCGAAGTCGCGGCGATTCCACTCCATCCGCCCAGGTTCCATGCCCTGCATTTTCACCACATTTTTCAAGTAGTAACGGAATGGGCAGGCGAGATAATCGCGCAGTGAGGTCACGCCCAGGCTTTGCGGTGGGTCGAGGATTGCGGGCGTCCATTGCCAATCCGCATGCCAGCGCAGGCCGGCGTCGGGCGGTTCGATGTCCTTGAACAGCGACTTCACCCGTGCTGGCAATTCCTCACGTGTGCTGGCTAACAGCAGGCGCGATGGCAACAGCGGCTCGCCCCCGGTTCCGGATTTTCCACAAATCACATCCACGCGGCCACCCACGCGGCGGCATTCTAACATGGATTGGTATAAGAATGCATCCCGCGCCGCGCGGTCCGCGTCTTGGATCAGTCCCAGCATCGCCCGGCTCGCCTCACTCAGCCACGGCTCGCCGCCGCTGCGGGCGGGGACCTTGCCCTCGTTCATGCCGCACAACACGAGATGGCGGCCCGGTTCGTGGAAAAGTTCCAGCCAGCCCTGTACATCGAGCACGCGCCCGGCGGGCGGCAGCGGGGTGGGGGATGGCACGGCGGCAAGCATCAGCTCGAGCCAAAATCCCGGCCCGCGTTTCACCCGACTGATCACTGGCGCGGCGGTGGTGAGCCATTCCGCTAGAATGTTAGAACTTGCCGCTGTTGCCGGTCCGGTGCGGGCGAGTATTTCTAACATCCGTGCCAGCGTCGCGCCGAAATCGCCGCTTAGAAAACTCGCACGCCAGCCTTCGAGCGCCACTGCGGCTTGGCAAAGTTCTCCGGCAGATTCCTTGTCAGAGTCGTTGCGGAAATTTCCCCCGGCGCATCGGCGTTGCAAATCCTCCGTCCGCACGACCATCCATTCATCCCGGAGCTCGGCCAGGCGCTTGGCCTTTTGTGCCCGCTTGCCAGCGACGAGCACGCCAGTTTCCGGGAGCGAAAGTAGATCTGCTAGAGTGGCGGGCGTCGGCTCGGATAGCCACGCCCGCCAGATGCCAAACCAACGGAATAGCCCGCCCGTCACCGGTGCCGCCGCCGGATGAAAGGCGGTCCAGCCCGCGTGGGTGAAGGCTCGCGCCAGTTCATCGCCGACTTCCGTATCCGCCGAGCCCAGTGCAATGTCGTTAGAAACGGTCTGTTTTTCCGCGATCGCGCGCAGTGCCTCTGCCGCCTGTTGCCGGGGATCGGCCACAACGGTCAAGGAACCTTCCGGGTTTGGCAGGGGGCGCTCTGCCCAGTTTGCCAGCGGGCGACCGAGTGGTGAAAATCCCTCAGCCTCGCCTTCCGGCGCGCCGATCAAGACCGCGACCGGGCCATCCCACGCCAGCAACGCCCGCTCCACCAGCGGCGGCATATCGGTCACACCGGCGAGGACGATGCGGGCGATTCCAGGCGGTATCTTCACCCCCTCCGCCAGCATCCGGCTGCGGCTTATCAGGTTCCATTCTGACAATTTTCGCTCGACCAGATCTTCCAGCCCGCCGAGAGCCTCCCAGCGCTCTGCCTCCACCGTTTGCTGCAATTTCCGTGCGGCGGTGGTGAGCAACAGGCCGTTTTCCTGCAAGGTCTGCCGGAGCCTAACCATTTCCAGTGCCAGCCCGCCGGCCCAGTCGGTGGCGGGGTCCGGGGCCTCGGGAAAAAGCGCCGCGTAGGCCGACCAATCCGCGACATTTTCTAACACCTCCACCCAAGCCACCCGCTCGATCCAAACTGCGGCCGCCTCGGCATCGCGGGCTTGGAGGAACGATCCCGGCGTCACGACTTTAGGAGCTAACAGCGCACCCGCCGCCTCGGCCAGTGCCTCGCGCAGGCGGCGACCGCTTTGCGCCGTGGGCACCACCACCGTCATGCCCGGCAGCTCATCGCGCCGTTCTAGCAGCCACGCCACCGACCGTGTTAGAAATGGCTGGTCCCAGCCGAGGAATACGCGCTCGATCATTGCGGCGCAGTGTCATCGGACATGGCAGCGGTGGAAATCATAATTTATGGGAAGACTTTACCGCAGAGCCGCAAAGATCGCGAAGGGATGCGGAGGAGGAGATAGTGAATAGTGGATGGGAGATGGGACGTCTTGTTTAGAATTTAGTGCTTTGAAGATGTCACTGCACAAAAAAACGGATGCCAATCGGCACCCGTTTCTCACCCTGGTTTGCGGAACCTGGAAAATTATTCAGCAGCCTCGGTCCGCTCGGTGACCGGTGCATTCGAGAAGCGCCAGCGGATTTTATTGCGCTTGGAGGCGGAACGCAGCTTGCGTTGCTTGCGCTCAGTTGGCGTTTCAAATGCGCGGCGGCGGCGCATTTCCTCAAGGATGCCCTCGCTATCCAGCTTCGTTTTAAGGCGCTTGAGAGCACGGTCAACGGGCTCTCCTTTTTTCATAGTCACTCCACGCATGCGATGATTCTTGGTTGGTTTGGTTGGTTCCGCAGTTTCTTCGGGGCGCGGTAGATGCGGGATCGTCTGCGGCTTGTCAAGCCAGAACCCGCCGGGTTTTTGAAAAAACGGAGGCTTGCTATGGGGTTACGCGTCGAGTATTGGAGCCCGTCCTTCCGCTATTGGCACGCACTTGTGCCGACCGCCCGGTTAAACATCCGGCTGTGGCAGGGTTTTAAAACCACCCATTATGAATATAAATCACCGCATTCCCTTCGACCGCGTGAACTGGATCACCAGTTCTTTCCTCATCGGCACCGCCCTGATGGCCCTCATTGGCCTGCCGATCTATCTCTACAAAGTGGGCCTCGACTGGTTTCAGTTCGCCATGTTCGCCTTCTATGTCACCGCGACCATGATGAGCATCACGGTCGGCTACCATCGGTTGTTCTCGCATTTGTCCTTCAAAGCGAAAGGCCCGGTCAAACTGTTCACCCTCGTTTTTGGGGCCTGTGCCTTTGAAAATTCCTGCCTCAACTGGGCCTCCGACCACCGCCTGCATCACAAACATGTCGATCACGAGGAAGATCCGTATAACATTTCCAAGGGCTTCTTCTGGGCGCACATCGGCTGGCTCCTGTTTAAGCTCAATCCCGAGCCTTCGATGGATAACGTGGCCGATCTCCGCAAGGACAAGCTGGTCATGTGGCAGCACCGCCACGTCCATTGGATCGGGTTTGTGGTGGGCGTTATCATCCCCTGCACGCTCGGCTATGTTTGGAATTTGAAAATGGGCCTGAATCCTTGGCTCGGCGTGCTAGGCGGCTTTCTCATCCCCGGCGTCGCCCGCATTGTCGTGGCCCAGCATTGCACGTTTTTCATCAACTCGTTCTGCCACATCTTAGGCCGGCAACCCTACTCTTCCAGTCACAGCGCCCGTGACAGCGCCCTCATGGCCTTTTTCACCTTCGGCGAGGGTTATCACAACTATCACCACGAGTTCCAGCATGACTACCGCAATGGCGTGAAACCCTGGCAGTGGGACCCCAGCAAGTGGACGATCTGGACGCTCTCCAAGCTCGGCCTCGTCGATGGCCTGCGCCGCGTGCCAGACGGGCGCATCCTCCTCGCGGAAATGGGTGAAGCCCGCCGCCAGGCCCAACTCCAACTCGCCGAAATGCGCGAGCAACCGCACAGCCGCGCCCACCGTGCGGCCGATGCCATGCACGAAATGGTCGAAAAACTTTCCGCCAACTACCACGAGTTGGAAAAAGCCGTCGCCGACCGCGTCCAGCTCTCCCGTGAGGTGCTTAATGGCTGGCAGGACGAGACCCGCAGCCTGATGCGCGAACTCCGCCGCGCCACCGCCGGCTACGCCTGATTTCCCCGCTCAAGCGCCCGTCTGCAAACGCCCCGCAACCGCAAGGTTCCGGGGCGTTTTTGCATGTGGCGGCGATCACGGGTCGCCGCGAATCCGCACCGGGTCATCGCTCCTTCTCCCAAACCCTCGACGTAGTGCCAGCCGCAAGTCTCAGGGGTGAGCAGGTGACCGCTTTCTAAAATACTGCGGGTGGTTTTCTCCGGCACGATCATCCCCCGCAAGGTATTCGCACTAAGGCCCTCTTTATAGAGGAGGCTTAGCGAAGCCTCGGGAGATGACTCGCCGTGTGGAAATCGCCCGTCGTGGGATTCGGCATATTCCATCAGTGCGTCTTGGACTGCTAGGCTACAACAATGGCTTTGGCCATAGGGATAGTCGTGTCGATACCAAAGATAAATACTCAACACCGAAGCACTCACGATGATGGCCAGGATGCCGAGACGTTTGCCTATTGTATGCCATCGTTGGTTCATTAGTCTGTAGGGCAGCAGCGTGAGGAGGTCTGTTATTTATATTCGGTGTATCCAAGGAACAACACGGAGCAACCCATACCGCCAAAACGCTTCTTGCTACGGCGAACTGACCTTGAGCCGGAAGAACAGTTTCGGGTTGTTGCCAATGGGCAAACTAAAGGTGTGCGTGGCACCGCTGCCGGTGTCGGTCATGGACGTCCAGATCCCGGAGGTGAGATCGGTGATCCACTCCGCGCCATAGGTGACCCCGCTGACTCCTGCGGGCTGGGTGAACGTGATTAGATAGTTGCCCCCGATCTTCTGCGGCTGAGGTAGCAGGCTGGAGTGGGCCTTCGCGGGATCTTGTAACGGTCCGAGCAGGCCCAGGACGGCGAGATTCGGGACTCCCGTGTGGTAGGGATCTGCGGTATCTGCGGCGTTGCCGGTGTTGCTCGTGGTGCCGTAGAAAGTCAGACGCCAGTTGTTGAGCACCGTCAGCGTGGTGAAGGTGGATACCGGCGTGGTGTAAGTGGTGCCCATGTTGTTGGTCGCATAGGCATTGAACGTATAGCCCGTGCCCGCGGAAAGCCCGGTGGCGTTCACGGTGAAGACGCCCGTGGTTCCGGCGCTGGTGAGTTTCGTAACGCCCGTGCCGTTGATCTGCGGGTTGCTGTTGGTCGCGGTGATTGCATAAACCACCCCGCGCTCGGTGATCGCCGCGCCGCCATTGCTCGTCACATTGCCGCCGAGCGTTGCGGTGCTGGAAGTGATGGAGGCCTGCGTGGGAGTGGTCACGGTGGGAGGCAGCGCGAGCGTGGTGAAGGTGGAGACCGGCGTGGTGTAAGTGGTGCCTGTGCTATTGATCGCATAGGCCTTGAATGAGTAACCGGTGACCGATGCCAGCCCGGTGGCGTTAACCGTAAAGCTCCCCGTGGTCCCGGTGCTGGTGAGTTTGCTAACACCCGTCCCGCCAATCAGCGGATTGGCATTCGTCGTGGTGATTGCATAAACCACGCCGCGCTCTGTGATCGCCGCTCCGCCGTCGCTGGTGACGTTGCCGCCGAGGGTGGCGCTGGTGGCAGTGATGGCCGTCTGTGTGGGGTTGCTAACCAAAGGCGGGCTGGCGAATTCGTCGGCACCGATGTCCGGTGTGCTCGCGCTTCTCGTGTCGCCGTCGAAATCCGTCGTGGTCCCAGCGATGGCTGTGCCGACATTCGAGGCGGGCGATACAAGGGAAGTAATGTGCAAGTCGGTCGCTGAGGTGAACAGCGGATCGCCAGTGAGGGAATGAGTATTCTGCCCAAATCCGCTCTGGATACCGGCGAGATTCGTCCGATCCGATGTCAGGAATCCGGGAATCGCCGATGCCGCGTTAAAGGTGTTACTTACATAATAATCGTTGTAATCCATCGTCGTGAATGCCGCGCTGGTGGCGGCGGAATAGATCGCGTAATTTTTCTGTGTCGTGCTAGTGCCCACCTGGGTGTTCGCAAAAACATTGTTGCGGATATTCAACGCGCTCGCGCCCGAGCCAATATAGATCGCGGCTGTTAGATTCAGCGTGCTTGCAGTCCCCATGCTGCCGGTCATGCTGACGCTGTTATGGTAGAGGTTGATTCCGCCGGCCACTGTCGTCAGCGTGCTGCTGTTCCCGATCGTCCCGATCGCGATACCCATCGCAGATGAATTGGTGAAGTCCGACCAGTTGGTGCCGTTGACTCCATAAATCATATTGTTTGCAATCGTCAAAGTGCTCGTCGCCGTCCCAGTTCCGACAGTGATTCCTCTGCCACCATAACCACCGCTGTTAGTTGTCAGGGATTGGGTGATGATGTTCCTCGTCACAGAGGATGAAACAAAGCCAGTTTCGATGGAAATGGCCGTCGGCGCTTGCAAGTTACTGGTTTGTTCGCTGACCGTGTTTTGGCTCACTGAACTGTTCAGCGCATTGCCAACCTGGATGCCAATGGAAGCAAGTGTGGAATTGTAAGCAATGGAATTGCCGATGATCTGCAGGTTGTCGTCCCCGCCCGTACTGGCGGAGGCAGTGCCGAAGGCATAAATTCCAACAGGTGCCGCGGTGAGCGAGTTGTTTTGAATGGTTACGTTGTCATTGTCCGCACCATTGGTGCCCGGCGTGCTGCCCCCCACGGAAATGCCATAGCCGATTGAGGTGGCCACCCCGGTGCTGATATTGCAGTTCCGGATCACGTCATTCGTCGTGCCCAGGCCGGTGCCCAGACTCATCAAGGCAATCACCGTCGAGCTCGTGGTGCTGGTGTTCGTGATTGTCAGGCTGCGGTCGGTGCCAGTGCCGCCGACCGAGCCGTCCAGCGTGACATTGTCCGCCCCATTGAGGCGGATGAGCGCACCCGCGATGCTTCCGTTAATGACGCGTGCGGCCCCGGTCGGGAAGATGCTGGCCGATGGAGTCGTCCCGGACATCGCATTCAAGGCAACCGCGCCGGTCTCAGCGGTAAGATTGCTGGTGATCTGAACGATCAATGCACCATTTACCCCGTTGTTATTGATCACCTCAAACAAGCCGCCCGCATTGGTGAGGCTGGTATAGTTGCCGCCGGTGCCCACGGTCTTCGTGCCGGTAAGAGGCACCGCAGTAAGCGTCGTGAAGGTGGAAACCGGCGTGGTGTAAGTCGTGCCGATGCTGTTAATGGCATAAGCCTTGAACGAGTAGCCAGTGCCTTGAGTGAGGCCGCTGGCACTGATGGTGAAGACTCCCGTGGTGCCTACGCTGGTGACTTTAGTCACACCCGTCCCGCTGATGAGCGGATTGCTGTTTGCAGTGGTGATCGAGTAAACCACCCCGCGCTCGATGATCGGCGCGTTGCCGTCGCTGGTGATGTTGCCGCCGAGGGTGGCACCAACTTGGGTGATAGTCGCCTGGGTGGGTGTGGTGACGGTGGGGGCGAAACCGGCAAGCGTGGTGAAGGTGGAAACAGGCGTTGTATAAGTCGTGCCTGCGACGTTGGTTGCATACGCCTTGAACGAGTAAGCGGTGCTTTGTACGAGACCGGTGACATTTGCGGTGAAGATGCCTGTGGTCCCGGTGCTGATCACTTTGGTGACGCCGCTGCCTCCGATGGTCGGATTCGAGTTCGCTGACGTGACGGAGTAAACCACCCCGCGCTCGATGATCGCTCCGCCCCCATCGCTGGTGACGTTGCCACCGAGTGTGACACTGGTCGCCAGTATATTCGTTTGGGTAGGAGACGTCACTGTAGGCGCTACAGGAGCGTAGCTGAACGAGACGGGATCGGATGCGATACCGTTGGCAATAGCCACCAGACTATAGGTGCCGGCAGGCAATGTGGCTGGCGCGATAAAATCCGTCGTTACGGGCGTGTTGCCGGTCATCACGCCGACGCTGCTCCAGTTGTAGGTACGCGCATAATAAACGCTGCTGCCGGAAGTCAGACGCACGATCGGGTAGTTCGTGGCCATTTGCCAGTCGTCGCCGTAGGCCGCGCCTTGTGAAATACCGTTGAGCTTTGTACCAGTTAGATGATACGAGCCATCGCCGTTTTGATTGATCGTGGTGACGGTTGGTTTACCGGCGGCCAGAGCTGCTCCCGGAGTATATAGATAATACTGAGTCGCGCCTTGTTGGCAGTAGAGCACATTGCCGTCTGGCAGAACGAGCATGTTCGTGATATAGGATGAGATGTTCACATTGGATCCGCCGCCGGGAGCGGTGACGGCGGTGAACCCGTTCGTGGTGTAATCGAACTCATAGAAAGTGGTGGGTGATGGGAAGTGGTTGGCCGACGTCGGCGTCGGCGACAGTGCACAGAGGATTTTGCCATCCCGCATCATGGCCCCAGCCGCATCGGGCGCTCCCTGCGCGCCCGGGATGGTTGGCCCTGCGGCCCAGGTGCCAGCGGCATTGGTGCCGGATGGCGTGTAATAAGCCGTGTTGCTTGGCGAGCCGATGAAAAAGGCGCGTCCGTCCGGAAGCAGGAAGCCCGGCCCCGTTTCATCGCCGAATGCATCATATAGCTGGACCGGCACCGTGGCGTCCACGACCCAGGTATTCGTCGATGGAATGTAGCGCTCGGAGTTTGTGCTGAGCCGATCCACCATCAGGCTGCTGCCATCGGGCAATTTCACCCAGGCGGATTCATTGTGAATGCCATTTGCGGTAGGCCCGGCAGTCCAAGTGTTCGCGACGGGGTCAAAAATGATGGTGCTCCGCAGTGTCCCTGTAACCAGCGCCACGAGCACGCGTCCATCCGGCAGCAACTCCGAGTTCGCATCGCTGATAATCGAGCCCTGTGCGGGTGCAGAGGTCCACGTGTTTGTGACCGGGTTGTAGGTTTCCCCTTTTGCGCCGCCCGTGCCGTATTCACCACCGGCCACGAAGACCCGCCCGTCCTTGAGAACTTGAGAGGAAAAATAGAGGCGCGTGTCGGCCATCGGGGCAAGCGTCGTCCAAGTGCCGTTAGCATAACTGCCAGTGCTATCAGGAGTCAGCTTGTTCCAGAGATTTCCGGAACTATCCCCGCCGCCGGAGGAGCTCTTGCACATGACCGTGCCATCGCTGAGTAAAAGCATGACACCGCCCGATGCCGAGGGGGCGGTGTGCGCCAGCGAGGTCCAAGTTCCTCCGATCGCCTGCAAGGGCATCAAGCATACCACAAGGAGCGCCAGGGCCGCACGACACATGGAGGTGTTATTTAAAATGCCTCCAGTGCCTAGGCTCAGGGTAGTGGCTCCGGCGAGGATTTGGGTAAGGATTGTTTTCATAAAAGCACGTGCATTCAGAGAATCGTGGGTCCGTCAAAAAGAGAGCTGCCGCAGGATCAACGCCATCCCGTAGGATGCGGCAAACGCGCTTGAGACAATCGGTGGAAGCCGCCCGAGGCGGTCCGTTATTTTTTCTCGGTGTAAATCTCCTGCACGGTGAGTGGCTCGCCGGGCTTGCCGAAGACGGTGAGGGTGAGTTCGCGTTTGTCTGCGGCGTAGTGGAGACTGAGGGTGTTGGAGCCTTCGATGGTCATGGCGCTGCGGCTGGAGGAGGTGAGGGCGAGCTTGGCGGCGGCGTCGGCGTAGAATTTCTCGCAGGCTTCGGTGGTGTCGGTGGTGGTGAAGGTGAGCATGCCGGCGGTCTGGGTGGCGTCCTCGGTTTGGAGGGCGGAGTTTTCGCCGGTGGCGCCGGGGTAGCGGGGGACCCAGGCGGGGATTTTGGTGAGGTCGGCTTGGCCGAGCTGGGTGGTCTTGCCGTCCTTGTCCTTGATGGTGAATTGGCCTTTGGCGAGGTCGTCGTATTTAAGGGTAATTTCCTCACCCGTGCTTTTCACGCGGACGGTCATCTCGCCGGACTTTTCATTTTCGGAGACTTTTTCCATGTCCTTGTTCGCCATGAGCATCATTTCCGCAGCGCCTTTGGAGGGATTGGCGGCGAAGTTTTTGACTTTCTTGGCAAAGAAGCCGCCGATGAGGACAAGACTGATGATGACGAGGAGGGCGATGCCGCCGCAGCCGATGCCGATCCAGCCGAGGACGGGGATTCCGGGCTTTTTGACGACGGGACCAGAAGCGGAGGAGGGTGGTGGATTCATGATGAGTAGGAACTAGCGAGAAGGGGGCTGTGGCGCAAGAACGGAAATTTGTGGCTGCCGCGTCATCCGCCGCGCCGCAAAGCCGGACAAGAGTCCGACGACGCAGAAGCCGAGAATGAGGGCAGCGGGGGATTTTTTCACACGCGTTTGTCAGTTGGACGATTCCTACAAAAACGCCCCAGCAGGAGCGATCAAATTCGGGTATAACTGCAAGTAAAGCGTGGGCAAGATTCCCACGCTCCTTGATTCAAAGACACCTCAGAGCAGCAGTTGATTGAGCTCCGTCTGATAGGCAGCGGGGTCCGTCACGACTGCGGGATCGGACAGGTAGCGCTCCCATAAATTCGGCCCCATCGCCAGACCGGCCGCTTCGACCAGATCCTTGAAATCGCCCCAAGCCTCGCCCAGCCCTTCATACGGTCCATGGTAAATGGTGCGGGCGATGGTGGCGGCGGGCAGCTCTCCTGCCACCACCCGGCCTTCCGGTCTAACTGGCCCGCTGACCGGCACGCCGAGCTCGAAGTTGAAGAAGCCGGGACGCATCGCATAATGATGCGCGAACAGCGGACCCGCAGGACCGATGCCCTGGCCAGCCACGATGCCCAGCAGTTCGGTGATTCCTGCATCCATGTGCTGCGCGATTTCCTCTCTGCGAATGGAGCTGAATAGGATGATCGCCGCAGGTTGTGCGGTGGTGGTGAGGATTTGGTATGGGTCTAACATGGCTTAAGTGGGGATGTTGTGGTGCTTCTATCGGAGTATATCAACCGTCGCCGTATTTTGGGCATCACGCTTGAAATTTCGAGCCTCAAAGTTGCTGGTTTTTGTGATTTTCCAATCTCCTATCCCCGATCCCTTATCATCCATCCGCCCCCGCCTTCATTTCCGCCACGCTCATCCGATCACGCGATTTCAAAAATAACAAGCCACCCAGTCCCGCCCACAGGGTGTTGCAGGCAAAGCCCGCGAGCGAGGCGGCCACGGCGGTTTCCGGGCTGACCCCGGCGAGATCCCGCATCAGCACTTCGAACAATTTCTCCCGCACGCCCACGCCCGCGACGGAGATGGGCATCCCGCTAATCGAGTCGATCACTGGCATCGCGGAAATCACCGCCCCGTAGTTTGCGCTGCCGCCGACGGCCCGCATGCCGCAATAGTAGGAGGAGAAATACGCGGTCAGCATGAAAAAGGAGAGGCCCAATCCGGCGAGCGCGTGCCGCCAGTTTTTCCGATAGACATCGTAAATTTCCGGCACGCGTTTCATCACCGGCCAGCGGGCAAAGCGGTCGTTGCTATGAATCCGCCGATGGACGGGCGGCGAGGCGCAGATAAAAATCAGCACGACCATCGCCAAGCCGCCGCCCAGATAAAACCAGGCGAACTGGATTACGCCGCGTCCTAACACACTAGGACTGGCCAGTGCCTCGAACCGCGCGGCGGAGACGATGAAAAACACCAGCGCCAGCGAGACCATACCTGCCAAGTGATCCGCCATGACCGCCAGCGCGATGACGAGTTTTTTTCCGGGATGATCGCGCATCAATAGGAGTATCCGCGCCGCATCGCCGCCCAGCCCGCTCACTGAGGCGAGGCTGAACAGCCCGTCGATCATCGTAAGTTCCACCGCCCGCCGCCAGCGAACAGGCAGTGCTTGACCACGCAGAAAACACCACCAACGCGTGCCATGCAATACCACAGAAGTCCCTGCCAGCGCGATGCCCGCAGCGAGCCAGCGGTAGTCCACCGCACCGGGTTTGGTGAAGGCCGAGCGATCGAACTTCACCTGCGAGAAGGCCCACCACAGGCACAGCGCGGTGAGCGCCAGCTTGAGTAGGAATTTGACCAGGGGCTTCATACGGGCGGGAAAAAACCCGGGAAAGCGAGTGTCGTATCAAATTCAATGTGACGGACAGCGTGTGGAGACGCCACCACCACCACCCGGCACGACCCTCCGTCAATCTGAGCTTTACGGACCACTAGGCGGATTTTTCGATCTCCTGTGCGATGGTTTCCACACTCTCGAGGATGCCTTTGGCGGCGTCCGAATTGCCGATTTTCAAGCCGAACTGTTTTTCTAAACCGACGACTAACTGCAGTGCATCCACCGAGTCCAGCCCCAGTCCGCCCGCCCCAAAAATGGGAATGGTGTTGCTGATTTCCGCCGGTGCTTGTTCGAGCATCAGCTCTTCCACCATCATCTCCTTGATCTTTAGTCGTAGCGCGTCGCCTTGCATAATTTGTTAGTTGATAGTATAAGTTAGAATATCCCGCCGTCGATCTTCAAGGCGGCACCGGTGATGTAGGCGGCCCCGGCGCTTGCCAGAAAAAACACCGCCGCCGCGACTTCCTCCGGCTTTCCGAAGCGCCGCATCGGGATGCCGAGCCGGGCCTGCTTGCGGGCCTCATCGTCCATTTCACCGAGAGCTTCGGTGTCGATGAAACCTGGCAGCACCGCGTTCACCGTGATCCCGGCGCGCGCGACTTCCTTCGCCAGCGTCTGACCGAACGCAACGACTCCGGCCTTGGCCGCCGCATAATTCGTCTGCCCCATTGGTGACAGCACCGCGCTGAGTGAGGCGATGTTGATGATCCGCCCGCCGCGCTGCCGCATCATCGGCGTAACTGCCGCGCGGCAACCGTGGAAAACGGAATCCAGATTCGCGGCAATGACCGAGTGCCATGTCTCAGCCGGCATCGCGGCGAGCAGGCAATCGCGATGCAGACCGGCGTTGTTGACTAACACATCGAGGCGGCCATCGTTTTCCACGATTTTTCCCACGGCATCATGCCATGCAGCGGGATCGGTCACGTCGAGATTGAGGCGTTGGCAGCGGTCGGGAAATTCGTTTGATAGAATTTCCGCGTTCGCCCGGTTCGCCCGGACCCCCAGCCACACGCGGGCCTGCGGATCCTGCTCGAGAAAATAGCGGGCAATCCCAAGACCGAGCCCGCCATTTCCACCAGTGATTAAAATCGAACGCACGGCCAAGGATGGTCCGCCAGCGGCGCCGGGTCAAGATTCCCGCTTGTCCGGCCGAATGCGTGATGATATGGATAGTGCCATGCCATCCATGACTCATCGCGCCACTTTCGCTTTGGACGAAGTTACGGCGGGCCGTCTCAAGCGTCTGGCTGCCACTTGGCAGGTTTCGCAGGCGGAAGTCGTGCGGCGCGCCGTCGCGGAGGTTGATCGCGCAAGCCCGACGGTGAAACAGGACCCACTGGAAATGCTACGGGCATACCATGCCAAAGGCGGCTTTGATCCGGCAAAAGCCACAGCATTCTCAGCAGAAGTGGCCGAAAATCGCAACCACTGGCGTGGCGAATGATTCTCCTCGATACGAATTACCTGATTCACGGGCTGGTTGCAAATACCGCAGAAGCAGGCAAGATCAACAGTTGGTTGGAGCAAGGTGAACCTATCTGCATTGCAGCCATCGCTTGGTATGAATTCCTTTGTGGACCTTTATCTGCAGATGAAATCACTCTTGCCACCGCTATTCTAACTGCCGGGGTGATCCCATTTACCGATGACGAAGCGATTAAATCCGCCCAACTTTTCAACGCGGTAAATCGCAGTCGTCGCTTCCGCGTGGACGCCATGATCGCCGCGACCGCCATCACTACGGGTTCCAGCCTTGCCACTCGGAACCACGATGATTTCACGCCTTTCACTGCGCACGGGCTGCATCTGGCGTGACCGGGCGTGGCAATTTCATCCAAGCGCTTGCAGGCTCCGCCCCATCCGGTTAACACCTTCCTGTGGCCGCGAAAGCAAAAGCAAAAACCGTGAGCGCCGGAAATTTTTTCGCGGTGGTCGGCAGCGATGACGGACTCGTCCGCGAACGTGCGCTGCTGCTCTACAACCAGCTCACTGGCGGCGTGGACGACGGCTTCACCCACGAGACCATCGACGGCATCGCAGACAACTCGGAATCCGCCTTTGAAATCTGCGCCTCCACGGTCCAGTCGATTTTGACGCTCCCCATGTTCGGTGGCGACAAGGTGGTCTGGCTGCGCAATGCGAATTTCCTGGCCGACAACGTCACCGGCCGTTCCCAACGCACCGAAGCCGGCGTCGAGAGCCTCCGCGCCACCCTCGAACGCGGGATTCCCGACGGGGTGAAATTTCTCCTAACCGCCCAAGGCGTGGACAAGCGGCGCGGGTTCTGGAAATTCATCGAAAAAACCGCCGACGTGCAGGTCCACGACCGCATCGACACCAGCCGCGACGATTGGCAGGATCAGGTCGCCTCGCTCGTCACCAAACGCGCCCGCGAGCTGAACCTCCGTTTCCACCCCGACGCCCTCGCCCTCTTCGTCATGCTCGCCGGGGAACAGTCCCAACAGATCGGCAACGAACTGGAAAAACTCGATCTCTATCTGGGAACCGAACGCCGCGAAGTCACCGAGGACGATGTCCGCGTGCTCGTCCCACTGAGCCGCGCCGCCGTCGTTTTTGAAATCGGCAAGGCCATCCAGTTAGGCAACGCCGCCCGCGCCATCCAGCTCATCGACCAACAGTTAGAAGCTGACGAGTCCGCCATCGGCATCATGCGTGCCTCGATCATTAGTGTTGTTAGAAATTTGTTCATGGCCAAGCTCATCATCGAGAAATTCAAAGTCCCGACAGGCAACTACGGCGCTTTCTCCGGCGGGCTCAACCGCCTCCCCGAGTCGGATCGTGCGTGGCTTCCGCAGAAAAAAGACGGCATGGGGGTGAACGTCTATCCGATTTTCCTCGCCGCCGAAAACGCGAAGAACTTCGAACTCTCCGGCCTCCAGCAAGTCATGGAAGCCACGCTGAAAGCCGATCAAGCCTTAGTCACCACCGGCCTCGATCACCGCTTGATCCTGCATCGTTTGATTGTGGAAATCGCGTCTGCTAGAAAAGCTTCGGTGAGGCTGCGGTGAATTTCCCCCCTTCTAAAAGGCTCCAGAAGCAATAGAAATGAATGACTCGTATCAATCCGCTTGGGATGAGTATCGGCGTTGGAGGCTGACGGGATGGATCTCGATGCCAGTTTTGGGTTGTTTGGTGTTTTCCGGGGCGTTCTGGGTATTTTGGATGCCACCATTCATCGTCTGTGCTCTCGCTTTCACTGAGACTCATTTCTTTCGTTGTCCACGATGTGACGGGTATTTTTTCGGCTCTTCAGCAAAATCTGTGGGTGAACTTTGGCTCGGGTAGATCTCCAAGTGTGTGATAGAGAGAGGTTTGTAGCAGATGGAAACTGCGGTAACCGTAGGCTTTTCTCATACACAGGTTGATCCGCAGGTTGAGGC
>JANXMQ010000024.1 GCA_025354565.1 Akkermansiaceae bacterium | reverse complement strand
CCTGACCATCCCCATCGGTGGAGTGTTCTGGGTCTTGCTGCACAATGTCTCCAACGCCAGTTGGGGAACCTCGGTGCGCCGGGTATTTGAAAACATCGGCTCGACTTTTCCATGGATGTTTTTGATGGGTATTCCGCTCTTTATTCCGCACGTCCAACATTATCTCTATGAATGGATGAATATCCACCGCGAGGCGACTGGTCCAGTGAAGGAATTCCTAGAGAAACACGACCCTTTGCTTTATAACAAGTATTGGTTCATGAATACGACGTTCTGGTATGGCCGCGTCGCATTTTACGGCATCGTTTTCAGTTCGGTCATCTACGGACTCCGGAAACTCTCTACCGATCAGGACACCGATCCAGAGCCGGGAACTTGGCGTCTGCTCAAGGCACGCTACCATTCGAACTATCCGTTGATCATTTTCGCACTAACCATCACGTTCACAGGATTCGATTTCGCGATGGGGCTCGATTACACATGGTTCTCTACAATGTGGGGCGTCTATCTCTTCGCTGGTGCCGCGCTGAACTCGATGGCGGTCGGCGTGCTCGTTTGCACTTGGTTGAAAAGCAAAGGACACCTCAAGCACGTCGTTGGCCCAGAACAATTCCACGTCATGGGCAAGCTGATGTTCGCCTTTACGGTGTTCTGGGCCTATGTCACTTTTTCCCAGTTTTTCCTGATCTGGTATGCGAACATCACCGAGGAAACTAAGTACTTTTTGATTCGTAATACCGGCAATTGGAATACCGCGATGTATTTCCTGCTCTTCGGCCACTTCGTTGTGCCCTTCGTTGTGCTACTTCAAGCATGGCTGAAAAGAAATCCAAAGCTGCTCTCGATCGTCGCGGTTTACACCTTGTGCATGCACGTTCTGGATCACTACATCATCATCATTCCCGAGCGCGGCATTTCCCTCGCAAAAATCATCCCTGCGGCATTCCCGGAAGGGATCCAGGTTTCCATTCCAGGAGCTTTCTGGGGTGACATCCTCGCCTTTATCACTATCGGCTCGGCCTTCGTGTTTTTCTTGCTCCGCGCCCTCGGCCAACATTCACTCTATCCGAACCGCGATCCCCGCATCCTCGAATCCGCGAACGCTTCCAACTGATTTTTCTCCTGCCCATGGACCCATCCCGCGACAATCCGATCATCCGCTTCGCCACATTCTTTTGGGGGCTCGGCACCTTTTTCATCTTCGCGCTGATTTTTGCAGTGATCTGGTTTTTCAACCATGCAAAGCCAGCCAGCATGGAAGATGCGGCGGCGATCCCACGCTACGCTACCAAGGCGAAAATCGACGCGGCGGAAGCGGCTAACATTTCTCCGGAGGCCATCGAGGCTGCAATCCCGGTGCTTAGTAAATCCCTTGCTGCCTCGAAGCCAATGGCGGTGGAGGTGCCTGCCCAAATTGTCCCCGGTTCCGATATGGCGAAGAAACTCGCGAGTGCGCCTGCGGTGGACACCAAGGCAATTGATGCGCCAGTCGCGAGTGATGCGCCGATCGATCCTGCTGTGATGGAACTGGGTAAAGCAAGTTTCATGCTCTGCGCGGCCTGTCATGGCCAGAGTGGCGAGGGCGGCCTGATCGCTCCCCCTCTCGCTGGCTCCGTGTGGGTCATGGGTCCGGTTTCCAATCTCATCCGCATCCAGTTGCGTGGCTTGCAAGGGACGATCGCGGTTAAAGATAAAGAATACAACATGCCGGGTGGCATGGCTCCGCTTTCCTTTCAGTCCGACGAGCAGATCGCCGGCGTGCTGACTTATGTGCGCAACAGCTTTGGCAACAAGGCATCTGCCGTGAAAGCCGAGCAAGTCACTCCACTGCGGGGTGAAGTGGGTAAACCGCAGATCACCGCTGCGGAACTTACCAAACCATAAATCCAATTTCCCCCACCTTCCCACCATGTCTTCTGCCAACCCAACTACCGCCGACCAGGACGCCTTGCTTCGCGCCGGGATTGACCGTTCGCTGCGTCATCCGGTGATGTTTTTTCTTACCAGCGGTGCCGCGTGGCTCGCGGTATCGATTGTCCTTGGCATCATCGCTTCGGCGAAGGTCCATAGTCCGGGTTTCCTCTCGGGTTGCGGTTGTTTCACCTATGGCCGCGTGTTTCCCGCTCACATCAACGCATTCATTTACGGCTGGGGTTTTCAAGCGACGTTCGCGGTGATTATCTGGCTGATGGCGCGGCTTTCCCGTAAAGAATGCACCGCCGCCGGACTTATTCTAACTGCTGGGCATGTGTGGAATTTCGGGGTCCTCGCAGGACTGCTCGGCATTCTCTCAGGGAATGGCACGGGAATGCCTTGGTTGGAATTTCCCGCCTTCACCTGGCCAGTGTTATTGGTCAGTTATTTTGCGATCCTGATCTGGTCGTTCATCCAGTTTCGTGTGCGGCCGGAAGGTCATGTCTATATCTCGCAGTGGTATCTGCTGGCCGCGATGATATGGTTTCCGTGGATTTTCATTACGGTGAATACTCTGCTGCATTGCATCCCGGGTCATCCCCTGATGGCTGCTGGAATCAATGCATGGTATAAATCAGCGTTGATGTTCCTTTACTTCACACCGGTCGCCCTCGGCACCGCATATTATCTCGCTCCGAAAGTAACCGGTCGCCCGGTTTACAGTTATACTTTGGCTAAACTCGGATTTTGGTCGCTGGCAATCATTGCTCCATGGGCGGGAATGCAGAAACTGGCCGGTGCGCCGATTCCTTATTTCCTACCTTATCTTGGTGCCGCCGCGACGGTAATGTTGTTCGTGCCGGCCATCGCCGCTGCGATCAACCTGCTGCGGACGATGATGGCCTCACCGGAGATTCTATCAGCCAGTCCGTCGCTCCGTTTCACCAGCGCCGGAATCGGCGGATTGATCCTGTTGGGCATAGCGGCGGTCTTTTTGAATCTCCCGGATTCGACACTGCCAATGACGCAGTTTTCCATGTCCGGTTACGGGTTTGAAATTCTCACGCTTTATGGATTTTTCAGTTTCGTGATGTTTGGTGCGGTGTATTTCATCGTGCCGCGCGTCACCCGCCGCGAGTGGCTTTCCCGGCGCTTGATCAAGATGCACTTCCTGCTGTCTATTTATGGAATCATCTCTGTGGCCATGTTCGCACTGCTCGGTGGGCTGGAGCAGGGAATCGGCCAAGAGGATTGGCGGCAACCCTGGGAAGCCGCCGCCACGCGGGCTTATCCGTATGCCTTGGGAACCACCTTGGCATGGTGCGTCATCCTGTTCTCAAATGTCTTCTTCTTCTTCCACCTCACGCTGATGTGGTTGCGACTCGGCAGACGCAGTTCGCATCCTACACTGCTTGCCGTCACCCACTCGCACGCCAGCCCGCATGGTGAAGAAGGCGATATTGACAATGCCGGACCGGGGCACGCGCCCGCCCACTAATATTGAATTTCAAATCTCAAATTTCAGATTTCAGATCCCTTCTTTTCCCATGAGCCTCCGCACCTTCATTCTCGGTCTATCCGCCAGCTTTGGCATCGCATGGCTGACGATCATCGTCGTGCCCTTTCTAAAGATGCGCGATCTTGCCCCGGTGCAGCTTTCCGAAGCGACTGATGGCGCCACCGGGATTTTCTTCCCAAAACGCACCGGCCGGGTTGCCGATGGGGCAAGGGTCTATGCGGAAAACGGCTGCTATCTCTGCCATACCCAACTGATCCGCCCGACCTATGCGGGCAACGATCTCTACCGCGAGGATTGGGCGGGTTTGAAAGCCGATGCAGATCGCGGTGATACCCGGCGTGAAACCACGGCCTATGATTTCTTTGGTGAAAAATTCGCACAAATCGGAATTTCCCGGATGGGTCCGGATCTATCCAATCTGGCCCGCCGCGTGGAAACGATCTACGCCGTCGGCAAAGATCCGTCGCAATGGTTGTTCGCCCATTTATATAACCCGCGGAATGAACCGAAGCGTTGGAAATCCACCTGCCCCTCCTTCCGGTTCATGTTCGACGAGCAAGCGATCAAAGGTAACCGCTCGGCAGACGCCCTACCCTTCGGCGGGGACGAGAATACCGAGTTGGTCCCGAACTCAGATGCCAAGGCGCTGGTCTCCTATTTGATGTCGATGAAAAAAGATCAAGCCGTCCCCGTTTCACTGAATTTCTCCCCATTGAAAAAAGCCAAGTGATTCCTATTTTCAACGACATTCAAGCCACTATCTAATATGTCACCGTCCAATCATAAGCCCGACCTTGAGGAATCGATCAATGTGAGCGAGGTCCACGGTAGTGTGGTGCGTGAGGCTGCGGCCTGCGCCCGCGAAAAACGCATTGTTGATAACGGCATCGAGCCCGTTTCCCTGTGGGCCTTCGTTGCCTGCGGTATCGTCCTGCTCATCGCCGGTGGGGTCCTCGGCGGGGGCGGCAGTCTGTTCGCTTACGGGGTGACTTTCCGTCCCGGCTATGTCCGCGCTCCCGCAGGTGGCGCGGAAGATACAGGTCCGGTCGCCAAGGCGGCGATGGCGGCCTATCAGTCGAAGGGTTCCAAGATTTTCTCAGCAAAATGCAGTGGCTGCCACGGTGCCGATGCCAAGGGCAATGGCTCGACCTATCCTTCGCTGGCTGGCTCGGCATACGTCAATGGTGAAACCGAGCGCTTCTCGATGATCATTCTCAACGGCCTACAAGGACCGGTTAGTGACGGCAAGGTTTATGGCGTGATGCCACCGCAGGGAATCGGTATGGCACCCGAGGATCTGGCTGGTATCATGACATACATGCGCAACAACTTCGGCAATACCAAAGGCGATGTCGTCACGATGGAAATGGCCAAGGCCGCGATTGAGATTTCCGCGACCCGCAAGAAGGCTGGTAGTTCCTGCTCCTCGGAGGAACTCACCGCTGATCACGTCAAACCGCTTCCCGGTGCGGCTCTGGACCCCGGCATGATGTTGGACCCCATCACTCTCCAGCCAGCAAAGGCCCCTTGATCGTTCACTATATTTTTTCCAATCACCCTTTACCCTAATCCATTCATTCCAAAAGCTGCATTCTTCGAAATACACTTTTCCCCGATGGACTAACCCACGCCGCAAGCCGGAACCATGAGCTCTCACGATACATCCCACGCCGGGCACGATGCCCACCACGACGAACACCACCATAATCCGGGGTTCATCTGGAAATATGTGTTCTCCTCCGACCATAAAATGATCGGTATGCAATATGGCATAACGGCCATGTGTTTCCTCGCCTTCGGTTTCTATCTGATGATGGTGATGCGCTGGAGCATCGCCTATCCGCACCAACCACTTCCCGAGTGGATGAGCTGGGTGTTCACGGATGGCTGGAAGGCGCGTTGGCTGCAGGATGGCAAGGTCACAGGGGAAACTTATAACATGTTCGGTGCCATGCACGGCACGATCATGGTGTTCCTCGGCATCGTGCCACTTGGCTTCGGGGCTTTTGGTAACTATGTGACGCCACTGCAGATCGGTGCGCCGGATATGGCATTTCCCCGCCTGAACATGGCGAGTTATTGGGTTTATCTAGCAGGCGGGCTGATCATGTGTGCTTCGTTTTTCATGGAATCCGGCTCCGCCAAATCTGGCTGGACGAACTACTCGCCGCTCGCCGGTTTCGCGGATGGACAAATCGTGACTCAAATTTTAGCAGGTCAGACGCAATGGCTGATCGGTTTGGTTTGCCTTATCACCTCATCGCTGCTCGGTTCGGTCAATTTCGTCACCACCATCATCAATCTCCGGGTCCGTGGCATGACTTGGATGCGGATGCCGTTCTTTGTTTGGTCGATGTTAGTTACGGGTTTCCTGCTGCTGCTGGCCTTCCCGCCATTGGAAGCCGCAGGTATCATGCAGTTGATGGATCGCGTGGCACATTCCTCGTTCTTCATGCCTTCCGGTCTCTTCACCAAGAGCGAGGGACTGGCGAATCTATCCGGCGGCGGCTCGCCGCTGCTTTTCCAGCACTTGTTCTGGTTCCTCGGCCACCCGGAAGTCTATGTGCTCCTGCTGCCTGCCTTCGCCTGTGTGGCGGAAATCATCCCGGTCAACACCCGCAAGCCACTGTGGGGCTATAAGTCGATGGTGTATTCGGTGCTGATCCTCGGTTTCCTCTCCTTCGTCGTCTGGGCCCACCACATGTATATGACCGGCATGGGTGCTGCGGTATCCACCTTCTTCCAAACAACGACGGTGCTGATCTCCGTGCCATCGGTAGTCATCATCACTGCGATGTTGATTTCGCTGTGGGGCGGCTCGATCCGTTTCACTCCACCGATGATGTGGGCCTGCGCCTTCATCCCGATGTTCGGTATCGGCGGTCTAACGGGATTACCGCTGGCCTTCAATCTCGCCGACCTGCACTTGCATGACACCTATTATGTCATTGGCCACTTCCACTACGTCGTTGCTCCCGGCATTCTCTTCGGTTTCTTCGCCGGGGTATTGCATTGGTATCCGAAAATCACGGGTCGCTTCATGAGCAAGACGCTCAACCATCTGCACTTCTGGCCGAGCTTGATTTGTATGAACCTGATCTTCTTCCCTATGCTAGTCCAAGGCATGGCGGGCTTTCATCGCCGTTGGTATAATGGTGGTGACGCCTATCTCTCGCAGGCGGCGGACAGCGTGAACATCTTTGGTAAAACCGTGGTGCAATACATCGACATGAACATCATGATGTCGATGGGTGCATGGACCTTGGCCTTCTTCCAGATCTTCTTCTTCATCAACCTGATCACTTCCTGGAAATTCGGCAAGAAAGTCACCAGTGACAATCCATGGGACGCCACCACGCTTGAGTGGGCCACGCCGACGCCTCCGGGCCATGGCAATTTCCTCAAGGATCCCGTGACCTACCGCGGCCCTTACGAATACAGCCGTCCAGATTGCGAGGAGGATTTCCTGCCCCAGTGGGTCGAGCCAAGACGCCTTGATACCGCGGACAAGCCCGCTGACAAGCACTGAGTTTACTATTCAACACTTTTAACCGAGCACCGCGGTCCAGAACCTCCCAAGCCTGCCCTTTCTAAAATGGAAATTCCCTACATCGTCACTCCTCGCAAGGACACCGGCCTCTTCAATGCGAAGATCGCGATCTGGTTGTTCTTGGCTTCCGAAGTTATGCTCTTCGGCGGCTTTTTCTCGTCCTATGTGTTTCTCCGACTTGGGGCCGATTATCCCTGGCCGGAGCGGACGCTGCCAGTGCTGCCGGGTTTGATCAATACCTTCGTCCTCATCGGTTCATCGGTCACGGTGGTCTTCGCATGGGCGGCGTTGAAAATGCGCGAGTGGCGGAAGTTCCAGATCTTCATGGGAATCACGGTCTTTTGTGCCTTGATCTTCATGGTGCTCAAAGCCGTCGAATATAATGTTAAGTTTCATCACCAAGCCCTGCGCCTTAAGGATTACAGCATCATCGAGGGACACCTCGGCAAGGAATTAGATGGGGACAAGAAGGAAGTGCTCGATCACAATGGCAATCCGATAGAAGAAAATCTGATCTACGTGGAAGCCTCGAAGCTCACCTTTAATACACGCCGCTTCCACACGCCATGGCTTGAGGAACTTCTCACCCAAGCGGAACAACACAAGTCCACGGTGAAACTCACTGCCGATTTGAAAGGGGAAGAGGGTACCAGTGATGAGGGGAAAATCTATGCCAAATCGGGTGAACTCCTCTCCATAGAATTTCTCAACCGCATGGAGGAGATTCGCAAGGCGGCAACCAGCAATAACGCCGCATTAAGGACCACCGCCTTACGCCAGGAATGGGTGAAGGCCCATGCCGCCAACCCGGGCAAACGGGATTGGCAGATTTCCGCCGGCGTCAATATCGACCTGAAAGCGCTCAAGCCGAAGATGCTCACGGAAATTTCGACCGTCACCTTCACGGTGGATCCACCCGCCAAATTCGATTTTCACCCGCGCGACATCAAGGCTGCTGACGGTTCCTCGCGGATGCGTGACGATACGGTGGTCGAGGGCAAACTGTTGGACAGTCCGATGGGTTTCCATCACGTCGATGCGATCGACTTCCAATATCTCGTGATGAAAGCGGTGGAGAAGGGGATTGAACCTGAAATTGCCATTGAGAATTCCTGGTTGATCAAGAATAACAAATTCGCCCAAGAAGCTTGGGAATGGCATCAGGGAGAAATCGTCAAACTGAAGGCGGAATTGCTGAAGAAAGGCGGTCTCGATAAGGACGGTAAACCCAGACTGTTTCCGACCCACAAAGAACTTTATCGAATTGGCTGGAAGGATTTTGCGAAGAAGACCGAAGACGAAGGTCGGGTGAAGCTCTCCTCCTCAGATGCGTTTAAGGAAGAGTTCTTCGGTCCGAATTACGAAGCGCGTGGTGATGAAACCTTCCCCGAACTCTCGGTGCCCCGCGAGCAGGTTGGGTTTGCCGCGAAGTTCAGCCCCGCATGGAATACCTACTATGGCATCTATTTCACCATCACCGGCCTTCACGGACTCCACGTCATTGGTGGGGCGCTAGTACTTTCCTATTATCTGTTCTTCGGTCGGAAGATGTATCTCACCAACCCGGAGTGGCTTGCCAATCGCGTCGAAATCGGCGGCTTGTTCTGGCACTTTGTGGACTTGGTCTGGATCTTCGTTTTCCCAATCCTCTATTTGATGTAAGTATTGGATAATTCTAAATCTTAAATTCTAAATTCTAAACTATCAGACATCATGGCCGACACTCCAGAAGCGATCAAGAAATCCATCCGAACCTACTTGTTCATCGGAGGAATTTTATTTGCAGGCACTATTCTCACGGTGCTAATTGCCACCGTCCCGGCGCTTGATATGGGAGCACACGGTTTTGATAAATGGGACTGTATTTTTGGTCTGACCATCGCCACCATCAAGGCTTCTTTGGTTGCATTTGTCTTCATGCACCTTAATCATGAGAAAAAGGCGGTTTACTGGCTCTTCGCCTCCGGGCTGTGTATGGTATGCAGTCTCGCAGGACTCACCGCCCTCGCCCTCTGGGATCCAATTTTTGACTCCTTCTTTTACTCCGGTCACTGATCCAATCCGACCTCGCAGCCACCATGTCCCTCAAAGGTTTCCACATCGTCTTTATAACAGTCAGCACCTTGCTTTGCCTGTTCTTGGTGCTATGGTCCTTCGTGCTGGCACCTGAAAAATCCGGGATGGCGGCTGCGCTTGGAGTGGTCGGTTTGACCGGTGCGCTGCTCCTGCCGCTGTATGGCGTTTATTTCTACCGCAAGATCACGCGGGCGCACCTTTGAGCGATATCCAACAATAACTCTCCTCATGAACCTCACGACCCAATTTCTTGCTTGTGCCACCTGCCGTGACACGATGATCGCCGGTGGCGGCGATGCTGCCGGATGGTCGATTTTCTTTTTACTCGGCGTGGTGCTCGCCATGCTCGGTGGAATCGGTTATTTCATGGCTTACCTCGCCCGCCGCGAGAAGGCGAATCTGGACCCAACTCTTTCCGATGACTATGTGAGTCCGACGACATTCACAACGCATGGATCATCGGTTCAGATATAGAATTTAAGCTTTAGAATTTTATCCTTATGAGTCCTTCCAAGTTTTTAGGTATCCCGGAAAATTTCTCCGCCCACGGTGGACAGGTCGATCACATGATCGATGTCGTCCATTGGTTCATGATCGCATTATTCGTCGGGTGGACGCTGTTCTTCTTATATTGCATTGTCCGCTTCTGGCATAAGAATAATCCTAAGGCCTCCTATGAAGGTGTCCGCAGCCATCTTTCCAGCCATTTGGAAGTCGGCGTGATCATCGTGGAGGCCGTGCTGCTCCTTGGCTTCGCCTTCCCGCTCTGGGCCGAGCGGGTGGATAGTTGGAAAAGCGTCCAAAACCTTGATCCGGTCCGGGTCCGCGTGGTGGGTTGGCAATTCGGCTGGACCTATCATTATCCAGGTGCCGACAACAAATTCGGTCGCCGCGATCCTAACCTCATTTCCGGCACCAACGAACTCGGCATCGACTACACCGATCCGAACGCGTTGGACGATTTCACCAGCCCGATCCTCAAGCTGCCGGTTAACCAACCCGCCGTGCTCAACATTGGCACCAAGGATGTGATTCATAATTTCTGCCTCGTCCCCATGCGCATCCAACAAGACGCGATCCCCGGTCGGGAAATCCCGATGTGGTTCACCCCGATCAAGCCGCTGGAAACCTTCGTCGTCTGCGCCCAGCTTTGCGGTGAAGGCCACGGTAACATGGTGGGTTCCATGGAAGTATTGCCCAAGGCCCAGTTCGATACCTGGTTCAAGGGCCAGACGGAGGGTGCCCTCAAGCTTCATAGCCCGAAGGAAGCGACGCCCGACAGCGGGAAAAAGTAAGCGCTGCCGTGGCGGATTTCACCGAGATCGACCGCGAGGATTTCCGCAATCTTCTCATCGAGATCGGCAGGAGCCGGATGCCATTTGGGAAATTCGGCATCAAGGCCTATCCGCCTGCCGGAGTTCCGATCATGGATCTGCCGCCGGAGTATCTCGAATGGTTCAAGGAGCGCGGCTTTCCCAAGGGTCGCCTCGGTGAGTTGATGGCACAGGTTTGCGAGATTAAGGCGGTGGGTATGGACTCGGTCTTCGATCCCCTGCGTCGGGCGAATGGTGGCCGCTTCCGCCTCAAGCCAACGCGCGGTAGGTCGTTTGATTTCGAGTGAGTTATTTTTCCTGCCGCCTGCCACTTGCTAGCGTTGAATTAGTGGCGCAAGACCCTGCCAAAGTTCTTATTTGAAATCACTAGCCGATCACCCGACAATCCGGGCATGAGCCAAGTGCGGGTCGCAATCATCATGGGCGTCTCTGGCTCGGGGAAATCCACGGTCGGAGCCTTGCTCGCGGCGAGAAATGGCGGTGCTTTCTACGATGCCGACGATTTCCACCCACCGGCCAACATCGCGAAAATGTCTGCCGGCAGTCCTTTGGACGATGCGGATCGCAAGCCATGGCTGGCACGCCTGCGTCAGGAAGTGATTGACGCGACTGCTCCCGGCGATTTCACCGTGCTGGCTTGCTCGGCGTTGAGGGAAATTTATCGTGAGCAACTTGGGATCAGAATGCCCGGTGTGGCATTGGTCTATTTGCGCGGAGATGCCGCCACTCTCGCAGAGCGTCTCGGGCAACGCTCCGGCCACTACATGCAGCGATCCATGTTAGAAAGCCAACTTGCCACCTTGGAAGAACCTTCACCGGACGAAGGTATTACTGTCGGCATCGAAACCACTGTGGGTGACATCGTCATGATAATTGAAAAAGCGCTCGGCCTTAGTGATTTTTCGGGTCCTGACATTAAGATATTCTAACCGCAGATGAACGCAGATACACGCAGATAAGAAATAATGATATGGCGGTCCTGCCGGGGCATATTCCAATTCTCAACTCTCAACCATAAACTCTCAACCTGCTTCCATGCCCGTACTCGACGTTAAAAATCTAACTACCCGTTTTCACACCCGCAATGGCGTCGTCCATGCGGTGGAAGACGTGTCCTTCACCGTGGATCCCGGGCAAACGCTGGGCATCGTCGGCGAGTCGGGTTCCGGGAAATCCGTCACCTGTTACTCGTTGCTCGGGCTAATCCCCCGGCCGCCCGGTCGCATCCACAGGGGGCGGGCGATTTTCGATGGCATGGACCTTTTGGCCGTGCCGGAAAAAGTGTTGCGCAAGATCCGAGGTAAGCTCATTTCCATGATTTTCCAAGATCCGATGACCTCGCTCAATCCCTTCATGAAGGTGAGCGCTCAACTGACCGAACCGCTCGCCCTGCATGAGAATTGCCATGGCAAGGCGGCCCTCCTCCGCGCCATCGAGGCGCTCGCGGAAGTCGGCATCCCAGACCCGGAAAAGCGCATCCATTCCTACCCCCACGAATTTTCCGGCGGGATGCGCCAACGCGTGATGATCGCCATGGCCCTCATCACCCGGCCCGAGTTGCTGATCTGTGACGAGCCCACTACGGCCCTCGATGTCACCGTGCAGAAGCAGGTGTTAGATCTCATCCGCGATCGCCAACGCCAACTCGGCACCGCTGTCATTTTCATTACCCACGATCTCGCGGTCGTGTCGGAAATGTGCGATCACATCAATGTCATGTACGCGGGGCGCATCATCGAGAGTGCGCCGAAGGCCGAGCTGTTCCGCCACCCGCTGCACGCCTACACCCGCTCGTTGTTGAAATCCATTCCCGCAGCCCACGCCAAGGGCGAGCCGCTTTACACCATCCCCGGCCTGCCGCCCGATCTGTCCCGCCCAGTTGCCGGTTGCGCGTTCAAGGCCCGCAACCAGATGGGCAACGCGGACCTCTGCCTCACGGAAAAATCACCCGCCCTGGATGAAATCGAGCCGCATCATTTCGTCCAGAATTGTCCCGGCTGTCTCGCACTGTCTTGATCGATTGGAGTGCGGGAAGGTGCGTCTGCACGGAGGGCTCACAAGGATGGATTTGAGAGAAAATGATTGGAGTTGCGTAAGGGTTGATTCCCTGTGATTTCTTCACCCCCGCACAAACCCTATGAAGCCATTTATCGCCCTCATTTCATTCCTTGTTAGCGCCCACGCCAGCACCTTGATCCCTCAGGAACCGCGGTGTGAATATCATGAAAATCCACTTGCCATCGGCACCACAGTTCCGCGGTTTTCATGGAAACTGAAACCCACGGATTCCAAGTCTCGTGATCTGGTGCAGAAGGCGTATGAAATCCAAGTCGCGCGGGAGTCTTCCGGCTTCACGGGCAAGCTGCTTTGGACCAGTGGCAAGGTTGCCTCCGCCTCGACCTCGCAGCTCGCGTATGCCGGTGAACCCTTGTCGTCTCGCGACCGACTGCAATGGCGGCTCCGCGTCTGGGATGGCGGTGACAGCGTTTCCGACTGGAGCCAGCCAGCCACTTTCGGCATCGGTTTGTTGAAAATGGAAGACTGGTCCGCGCTATGGATCAGCGCAAAGGACGATCAGGCCTTCACCACCACGGAGAATGTGCAGAACTTCATTGGCGATCCGAAACGCGGTAAGCTGCTCCTCACTCCAGCGAAGTATTTTCGCAAAGAGTTCACCACCCCCAAGGTCGTCCGCGCCACGCTTCATGCCACCGCGCTTGGTGTTTACACGATCGAACTAAACGGCAAGCGAGTTTCCGACGAACGACTCGCGCCCGGCTGGACTTCCTACCACCGGCGCATTCACTCGCAGACGTACGATGTCACCGCCCTGGTGAAAGACGGCAACAACGCCATCGGCGCGACTCTAGCAGACGGCTGGTATTCCGGGTATTGCGCATACGGCCTGCTCACCGGACAAGAAGGCCTCGTCCCCGGAATCGATGGCCGTTACTACTATGGCGTCTCGCCTGCTGTTAGAGTGCAGCTTGAGCTGGAGCTAGGCGACGGCACTCACCAGACGATCACTACCGATAGCACTTGGAAATGCGCGACCGGCCCGATCACGGAGAGCGATATTCTGATGGGCGAAGCCTACGACGCCCGCAAGGAAATGCCCGGCTGGTCTGCCCCTGGATTTGCGGACTCGGCGTGGCAGCCCGCCGTTTGCAAGACCGGCACGGATGCGCAAGTCGAGCCTCACCCCGGCGTTCCTGTTAGGCCGATTGAGGAAATCGCCGCGAAGTCGGTGCATCAGCAAGCGCCGGGGGTTTATGTTTTCGACCTCGGCCAGAACATCTCCGGAGTGATACGCCTCAAGGTGAAAGGCAAGGCTGGTGACAAGGTGAAAATTCGTTATGCCGAGATGCTGCATAAGGATGGACGCATTAGCACCGAGAATCTCCGCTGTGCCCGCGCCACCGACACTTACATTCTCAAGGGCGATCCGGCAGGCGAGACGTGGACGCCGGAATTCACTTATCATGGGTTCCAATATGTCGAACTTACCGGCTTTCCCGGCACGCCGGAATTGGCCGCAGTAACCGGCATCGTGATCCACTCGGATCTTCCCATCCGCGGTCATTTCGAGTGCTCGGACCCGATGTTGAACCGACTCTATCAGAATATGGTGTGGACCCAGCGGGCGAATTTTTTTGAAATGCCCACCGACTGCCCGCAGCGCGACGAGCGCATGGGCTGGACTGGCGACGCCCAAATCTACGTCCATGCCGCCACCTTCAACGCCGACATTTCCGCCTTCTACACCAAGTGGCTTCGCGATCTGAATGACGACGCATGGGACTACGGAGCCTATCCAGCCTACGCTCCGCGCCCGCTTGCCCGACCTAACGAACACCACGCCGCCGGCTGGATGGACTCCGGCGTCATCTGCCCATGGACCATCTGGCAGGTCTATGGCGATACCCGCGTGATCACCGAGCACTGGCGAAAAATGAACGATTTCATGGATTGGCGAACGGCCCGCGATCCCGGACTGCAGGGTGCAAGCGACGATTGCGGCTTCGGCGACTGGCTTTCTATCGGTGATGTGAAAACGCCCATTCCGTTCATCGACCTCGCCTACCATGCGTATGACGCCCGCCTGATGGCGGAAATGGCTGAGGCCATCGGTAAACCGAATGACGCCAAAAAGTTCCGCGCCCTCGCTGCGAAAGTTTCCGACGCTTTTCAGAAGGCCTATCTCCTGCCGGATGCCCGCCTCGCCATCCACAACCAATCCGCCTATGCCATCGCGCTGTTCTGCGACCTCATTCCCAAGGACAAACGCGCGGCCAGCGCGGAACACCTGGCAGAACTGATCCGCAGCAACGGCAACAAAATGACTACCGGCTTCCTCGGCACCCGCCCGCTGCTGCCAGTTCTAACTGCCACCGGCCATCACGACCTCGCCGGGATCCTGATGCAGCAACACGCCTATCCGAGCTGGGGTTATGAGGTGGACAATGGTGCCACCACGATCTGGGAACGCTGGAATTCCTACGTCCAAGGCGAGGGCGTGCATGAGCCGAGCATGAATTCTTTTTCCCACTACTCTTTCGGCGCGGTGTGCGAATGGATGATGGGCGACCTCGGTGGCATCGGTGCCGCCGCGCCCGGGTTCGACCGCATCGTCATTGCTCCCAAACCGACGGGCACGATCACCCGTGCTTCCGCGAAAATGGAAACCCGCCACGGTGTCCTCGCCTGTTCGTGGGAGATCAAAGAGGGGGAATTTCTAGCGGATATCACCGTGCCGCCCAATACCACGGCTGAGGTGATTCTCCCGGTGAAAGGCGAGATCAACGAGGATGGTAAGCCCGCCACCGGCCAACCCGGAATCCATGAAGTAAAAAGTTCCCACCTCACACTCGGCTCGGGCACCTATCGTTTCAGCGCCACATTCTAACCCCTCCATACGCATCGCATGTTCGCAACTTTGTATTCCTTGGTGAACTTTCGCAGGTGCATCATCGGCATTTTTCTGCTGCTGCTTCCTGCTAGCGCCGCCCCGACCGGGGAGGCCTTGCAAACCTATCTCGACGGTAATTTTCCGACCGCGATCCGTCAGGTTGTTGTCGGTAAAACCACGGTCCGTATCGTCGGCCACGCCAGCAAGGAACCGGGGCCGCTGCTCCTCGCCGACATCCCGCTGGATCTGCCGTTAGATGATCCGCAAAGCTGGCAAACCCTTGTTGCAGTGACCCCCGATGCGGATGGAAATTTCATCACCGAGATCCCGCGCCAACGCCAACGCGGCGGACTCGACTACGACCGCCTCACCTCACGCTGGCAGCTCGTCCGTGCCACCGCGACGGGTTACCAGCCACTCTCCCATGCCCGTTACGCCGACACGGTCGCCTGTCGCACCCCGGATCTCCCTCCCGCGAGCCCGAAAAATAAAAAAGGCCTCGGCGGCTGGCATTTGGGTCGGCTGCCCGATGAACTCGACCAGTTAGGCATTTCCGCCATCACCGTGAATATCATGATTCACTCGTTGGTAGCGCTCACCGCAGAACCGGGAACCTCTCCCTTTCAATGGCAGGGCCGTACTTATTTTGCCCAGGAAAAGGCGCTCGCCGCGTTCGATGCCACCTTCCTAGAGGCCCAGAAACGCGGCTTAATGGTGTCCGCCATCCTGCTCGTTGCAAATCCTGCGAAAAGCGCCGACCCGCTCATCCGGCTGTTAGGTCATCCCGACGCCACCGCCCAAGGCACCTTCGCGATGCCCAATGTCACCTCACTGGAAGGCGTTTCCCTCTACGGCGCGATCCTCAACTTGATGGCGGAACGCTGGTCCCGTCCCGATGGTAAATACGGCCGTGTCCACCACTGGATCATGCACAACGAGGTTGATGCCGGTTGGGAGTGGACCAACGCCGGTGACAAGCCGGACATTGTTTTCATGGATCTCTATCAGCGCTCGATGCGGTTGATGGACCTCATCGCACGGCAGTATGATCCTAACAGTCGCCCTTTTATCTCCCTCACCCACCACTGGGCGAAACCGGGCAACGCCCATTGGTATGGCTCCAAGCGCCTGCTGGAGTTGCTGGTCCGTTTCACCCGTGCCGAAGGCGATTTTCCATGGGCTCTCGCCTATCATCCGTATCCGCAAAACCTGATGAATCCGCGCACTTGGGAAGACGATCAGGCCACTTTCAGTTTCGAGACCGCGAAGATCACGCCGCGCAACCTGGAAGTCCTCGATGCCTACATGAAACAGCCGCAACTCCTCTATCAAGGCCGGGGCCGACCGGTCCACCTGTCGGAAAACGGTTTCAATTCCAAGGATTACTCACCCAAGTCCCTTGACGATCAGGCTGCCGGCATGGCGCTGGCTTGGGCGAAAATCCAGTCGCTTTCATCGATCCAGTCCTGGCAATACCACAACTGGATTGATAACCGCAGCGAGGGCGGCCTGCGCATCGGCCTGCGGAAATTCCCGGACGAGCCCGGCGATCCACTGGGGAAAAAGCCGATCTGGAATCTCTATCAGGCCCTTGGCACCCCGCAGGAAACATCCGCCATGCAGCCCTATCTAAAAACCATCGGCGTGGCCGCATGGGGCGAGTTGTTGCATCGCCAACCTATCCGTTAGGCAGTTCATTTCACCTGCTCGATGCCCGGTGGCAGCTCGATCACGCTGCGGATGCCGCCGTCCGCCTGCTTTTCGTGGCGTACATGGATCGGCCCTTTCGGCGTCGGATAGGTTCCCTCCACCCACTTCAGATTTCCCAAGTGTGGGGCGATCCTCACCTTCGCGCAACCCGGTGCGAGTGATTGCACGCCCAGCACGTTGTGGCTCAGCCATGCCGTCGGCCCGCCTGCCCAGCCGTGACAGAAACTATGCCTAAAGCCGACATAACAGAACGCGCCGAAGTCCCCGTGCAGGTCTTTTTTCCCCGCCGGTACCAACTCGTCAATGCGCCCCGCTTCCTTGGTCCAGTCCAAATTGAAGTCCTCCCAGAATGTCGTCGCCCCGAAGTCTAACATCCCGCCCCAGTATTGGCTGATGAAATCGAGTCCCGTCTGGTATTCCCCGGCCTCGGCCAGCGCGTTGAGCACGTAAAACCCATAAAACGTGCTCAAGTCCTTGGGTCCATCTTTTTTCAAGACCTGAGCCACTTCCGCCGGATCACGGAGTCCCGCCAGCGCCAGCAGAGCCGCGGGCGATTTCCGACCACTCGACGCGGGTATGTGTTTGCGGAGCCGCGCCTCAGTATCCCGACACCGCGCGGCCATCGCAGCATCACCGAGAATCTCGCTTAGCCGGGCACCGCTGGCCATCGTGCGCGCCATCATTGCTTGCAAACCCTCATGCACCGCAACCGGGTTTTCAAACGTCGGCCAATCGAGGAAACGCATACCGTCGAGCTTTTCCCGACCATCATCTGAGATATATTTTTCCAGTCGGTCCAACAAAGCAGTTAGATAAGGTTGCTGCTGCTTGAGATAGGCCAAGTTACCATTTTGCTGATACCAATCCTCTTGAATGATGATCCACCACATCGAGTAAGAGCTGATGCCATTCATCCATTCTTTCACCGGCGTCACCTCGCGGATCATGTCGAGACTCTTCGGCACCACCTCGTTGTCACCGAACACCGCGCAGATCACGCTCACCTCCGGGTGCATGTCGCCCAGCCACACGAGGCGGTCGCGTTTGATGCCGTCCCATAGATAATCCTGCATGTTGAGATGCACTGTATAAGCTCCCGTCCGCCAGATCCGGTTGAGGCGCTCATCGGAGGACTTGAAGGAACCCACGTACGGGATGTCTCGTAGTTGGAGAATCGCCCGCACCTGGCTGAGTTGCACTTCCTGTCCACCCTTTGGCGAGTCGATCCTAACAAACCGGAAGCCGCCCGGCCCCACACTGGTCTTGCCGAGCCAAGGCAGGGCCACCGTCCGGTCGCGCAGTGCATGGTCGTTTTGCGCGCCGCGCTCACCGAGTTCCACCATCGTTTCCGCCACGGATTCCCCGAAGCGGATGCGGACGGACCCAGGGTCCTTACTCTTTGTCATCGGTGTGAAAAGCTCCACTAGCCCTTGGATTTCCACGCCAAAGTCCAAGACAATCCCGGCCCCCGCTTCTAACACCAGCGGCGGACCCGGTTCTTTCAACACCGCCTGCCCGGACTTGGGCTTCAGCAGTTCGCCGGCATTTTTTACCCCTTGCGGAGATTGCCAGACCACGCGTGTCGGTTGGATGATATAACTGGTCAGCGGCGATTTGACCGCCACCGACGCATCCTCCGGCGGCAGCGCGAAAGCGAAGCCACGAGTGAGTAAGGTGCAAGTCAGGATGCAGGCAGATAATTGGAAATTCATTGGGTTTGGATAGTAGTTAGATTCAGCGGGATTGCACTTCACGGCGTGCTACTCTAGCGGAAATTTATTCGGTCTCAGCAGACGATGACTGGCACTCGCCATCAATGCCCATCGCCCCGGGCCAACAGCTCGGCCTCCTCCTCATGTGAGTGGATATGCAGCGAGACTTGCACGCCTTCACGCTCCGCCGCCGCCTTCAGCACGCTGCGGAGTGCCGATGCGGTGAAGCCGTTTCTTCCGATCAGCATCGCCACGTCCTGCTTTGCCAGCACTAGCTTGAAGCGCAGCCGCTTCGGCGCCAGCACGGTCACTTTCAACTGCGCCTGGGTCGGCTCGTCGATCAAATTGACCGCCACGAACTGGAGGAAATTTCTCAAACGATCTGTCACTGCCTGCATGATGGATGCAGGATGCTCCCGACTCGGACGCTCCGCAAGCCAAGGTTCAGCAACTATTTCCTCGATAACCTTTCTTGAACCTCCAAAATCCCCCCTCGCGGCACTCTGCACACTTGCCACCCACCGGGCCGCCCGTCATTTTTCCGCGCATGTCACGCAGTCACCGCATCACGATCCTCGCCGGAGACGGCATCGGCCCGGAAGTCATGGCCGAATCCCTCCGCCTCCTTGCCGCTGTTGAGGAAAAATTCGGCTTCACCGTCGCCCGCTCGGAGCACCTCGTCGGCGGCGCGGCCATCGATGCCACGGGCCACCCGCTGCCGCCGGCAACCGTCGCCGCCAGCGAGGCCGCAGACGCGATCCTCTTCGGTTCCGTCGGTGGCCCGAAATGGGAATCTTTACCACCCGACATCCAGCCCGAGCGCGGCGCGCTGCTCCCGTTGCGCAAACACTTCGGCCTCTTCGCCAATCTCCGCCCCGGCGTCTGCCTGCCAGCCCTCACCCACGCCTCGCCGGTCAAACAGGAACTCATCGCCGATGGCTTCGACGTCCTCTGCGTCCGCGAACTCACCGGCGGCGTTTATTTCGGCACGCCGAAAGGCCGCGAGGAACGCAATGGCGAACCCGTCGCCTTCGACACCATGGTTTACATGAAGAGCGAAATCCAGCGCATCGCCCGTGTCGCATTTACCGCCGCCATGGGTCGGAAAAAGCAATTGCTCTCCGTGGACAAGGCCAACGTCCTCGCCTCTTCCGTCCTCTGGCGCGAAACGGTCATCGAAATTTCCAAGGAATTTCCCGAGGTCCAGCTCTCCCACATGTATGTCGATAACGCCGCCATGCAGCTCATCAAGCGCCCCGGCTCCTTCGATGTGTTAGTGACGGAAAATCTCTTCGGTGATATTCTATCTGATGAAATGGCGATGATCTCCGGCTCGCTCGGCATGTTGCCCTCCGCCTCGCTCGGCAAACAACGCGAGGACGGCCTCTACTTCGGTCTCTACGAACCGTCCGGCGGCTCCGCGCCCGACATCGCCGGCCAAGGTATCGCCAACCCGATTGCCCAGATCCTCTCACTCGCCATGCTGCTGCGTTTTTCGTTAGGAGAAATCGAAGCTGCCGATGCGATCGAAGCTGCTGTCGCGATGACCATTGCCGACGGCTTCCGCACCGGCGACATCGCCACCAGCCAACCCGGCGAAACCAAAGTCGGCACCACGGGGATGGGAGATGCCGTGCTGGCACGACTGTGAAATTAAGTTCTAACCGAGGTCAGCAATGACTTCAGAGGCGGCGCGTTCACCGGAGGCCACCGCACCTTCGAGATAGCCTTGGGCATCGGTGGAGGTGTGCTCGCCGCAGAAATGGGCATCGCCCTCTTGCGTGCCTTCGATGCCGGAAAAACGGGTGTATTGACCGACTTGCCAATACGAGTAGCTGCCGCGCGAGTAGGGATTGCCGGGCCAGTAATCGACGGTTGCCAGGCCGTTCCAAGTAGCGCTCACGCCGGGGAGCACGGGATCGAGTTGTTTGAGAAATTTCGCCGCCCGTTGTGCCGGAGTGCCAGTATCGAAGCTGGCTCCGACGTTGCCGCCGGTGTAGTCCACAAGAATGCCGGAAGTGCCACTCTGGCCGCAGGTGGCCTCCCAGGTATTCTGATAGCCTCGGTCAGAGTAGGTCTCGCCATTGTTGCCAAGATCCCGCCAGTGACGACACTTGAATTGCAAATGCAGCTTCGTGTTAGTGCCCATTTTCAGCTCACGAATCGCCGTCATTTTTAGCTCGCTGAATCCAGATTTGGTTAGATCGACACAGGTATTGAGGATTGAAAATGGCAGCGCGAAAATGACCTTGTCCACCGTCACGTCCGTGCAGGTTCCACCATGGAGGGTGAGGGTGTAGGTTCCCGCCGCATTGCGCCGCACGGCGACGAGCGCCTTGCCGGTGACGATTTGACGCCCCAGCTTTTTCGCCAGCGCGGCTGGGATTTGATCGTTTCCGCCGCGCACATGATATTTTTCGTCGGATGGCCCGAAGATCTGGAACTCGCCCTTGCGCGCGTAACCTAGCAGATAGAGCAGATTCAGCGCACTCTGGAGATGGGTTTCCGCGCCGTATTCGATGTTGTAGGCGACGTCTAGCAACTGCCCAAAGCGCGAGACCCTGCCGCCGGGAACCGTCGCGTTGATCCAGTCCGCCACCGACATCTGATCGAGTTCCAATCCACGCTGGGTGTAGTAGTTATATTGGGTCGGATAATCCGCAGCAAGGATGTCGGCATGCAATTTCGGCCAAATTGCCAGCATGTCGTTCGCGGCGTCCGCGAAACTGTAGGGTGCGTCGTCGAAGAAATAAAATGGCCCGGTGCCAGCGGCCTCAGCCGCGACGTGGTTTTCCAGCGTCAAGCCCAGCTCATGCGCGAGACTGCGGATGCTGGTATGCCCGGTATCAATCGCCTCGCCGCCCCGCTCGGCGATTTGGCCTTCGCGGAAAGCGCCGCGCCGGGTATAACAGCGACCACCCAGACGGGAGTTTGCCTCATACACCGTGGCGATAATGCCTGCTTGTTTCAGGCGATACGCACAGGTCAATCCCGCCAGGCCGCCACCGATGATCGCCACCCGCGCCGCTGTGCCGCCCGCGCTCGCAGCTTGGGCCAGCGGCGATGCCACCAGCGCCACGCCAGCCAATGCGGACGTGCGCAAGAAATCCCGCCGACTCGTCATCAAGGAGCCTTCGGCGATGACGCGTTCCGTTTCAACCTGCCGGGCAGCGGCTTCGGCAGCGGTGGTAACGAGAGCGCGCAAGCGCCCGGCAAGGGGGGAGTGTGGCATGGTGGGAATTTGGGTTGGATGAACACATGACCGTTTTCGTCCTCGAAATCAAGCCTGCTGTTGGAGCGTTGATTGTTCTTGTAGAAGTGCCCTGCAAATGCTTTTTTAAAAGCGTAAAGATTGTTTCCGAATTCTGCCCCATAACCAACTACCGCCCCTAACATCATGTTCAAGTCACTCGCCACCATCACCCTCGCCATCGCTTGCTCGATGGCTCCTGCCTCGGCCGCAACCTCACCCTTCGGCGTCTTTGTGGGCAACTACAGCGGGGGCGGCAATGTCCACAATGCATCCTTCAGCGTGGTCCATTTTTACAGCTATTTCAAAATCAGGGTGGGTCCTTTGGGTAAAGTTACGGGCACCTGTCAGGACGACAACAACAAAGTCCTGACGATCACCGGCAAAGTGACCGCCCCCTCAGTCGCTGGCGGATTTCTTAGTTCTGCAACGATCCATGGTTTGATTTCCGATGGTGGCAAATGGCAAGGAACGATGAATGCCGTCCTAACAGCACCCCAGCCCTACATTCTCGGCACCTGCACCAAAGGCAAGTTGAGCGGCTCCCTCAGACTGGACATCGTGCAGTGAATTGGGAATCCATGCGCGATCAGTAGCGCAAATGAACCCAACCTAAGGAGGGGAGACATTACTGTCTCCCTCTTCATGGCTCACGTGACCCCAAAAAGAGAATCCTAATTCTCGGCGAGTCGTGGTATGGCCCGCCGACGCCACTGGGCACATTCGCCTCGGACAATGAGCCATCCTGGGTACCACCACTCGATTTCTTAGGCACATCTTTAACCTTCAAGTTCATCGGATTCCCTTCATTGTCTGTTATTTGGGACCCCGGCGCAGGCTTCGCACCTTTTGTGAGACATCCCAATCCGGGGACAAACCTTGTCCTTGTCGGCGAATCTATTGGCTGCTAGGTAAATCGGAAATGCCAACTCCTTCCTTCCAATCCCGCTGGCTCAAGAAATTTAAACTTCCGAAATCGGATTGGTGCAAAGCGATTGATGCACGTCTGGCAGAACTGCCGTTCTGTGACAGCAAAGTGGCCAAAACGCTGCTAACATTCCTCTTTGATAAGCTGCCCGGCATTCTTGAAAAAGATACAAGCTCCGACACTCTCCTGCTGGCAGAGGCATTCGCATGGACTTGTTTCGCCTTCTGGCAGTGTGGTTCCGCTTTTCCCTCCTTTCCAGAAAACTACGCGTCCTGTCTTCACAAAGCGCTGCGCCTAACTGCCAAGAAACGACCTCCCGTGGCACTCGTCCTCGCCAAGCTCATCGTCCCCACAAAAGCTGCTGACGATGGACGCTGCGGGTTCAACCAACTCGCCCTCAGCCAACCGGACTTAATCCGCGAATCCGAACAACTCATCCACCAAGGTCGCTACGAAGATTACCTCAAGGCCAAGGAGAAGTATGACGAATATGAAGACTCCTTGAAACGCTCGCCAGAGTTCAAAGCCGATTGGCAGCAAATCAAGGATAGCTTTCCCAAGCAGGTCTCCGGCAAGGAAATGATCCACCGCACCCTCATACCCGAACGCAATTGGGAACGCGGGCCGGGTGCGGAATTCAATGATGTCACCAAGAGTTTCCAAGCCGTGTTCGATCTCTTCTGTTGGAAATACTACCTCTGGGCGATGGAGGGCGATCAACCGCATCTTCTCAAAGCCTCCGTCGTCTTCACTCCCCTCGGCACCCAGATCTTCATCCCCGGCTATCTCAGCTTCGATCCCAAACGCGATCTCGAATTCGGCAAAATCGCAAAACTCCACAAAGCCCGAGGCGTCCCACGGCAAGGCCCCGGCTTTTCAGAAGGCCGTAAGATAACAGCGAAGAATAAGGTTCTAGCGAAAACGGCGGATGCGGAGGCCCGGAAAAAAGGCTTGAAGGGCGTCAAGCGATATGCCTTCATCTGCAAAGCGCTGGGAATGCTGGATCACGGGGATTACCGGCAGGTCACGCGGCTGCTGGAGTAATGATACTTGGCTGCCGCTCGCAAGAGCCTATCGAATTCTCTTTCGCTAAAGACCGACCGCAACCATGGACACCAAGCCACCAACAAACATCAAATCAGCACACACGCCTCCAGTTCCTAGTCGCTTCTGGGCTAACTGGAATTCGACAATTTACGCCCCATATATTTTGAGACGGGATACTCGGATCTATTGGGAGCCTCAATGCTCAGGAACTAATGGGCAATGTGTTGGCAGTTTCTTCGGAGAAAACCCCGGTTCGGGCGAGCCGAGCTTTGGTTGGGGTTGGGATGGCTACTCTCCGATACAAGACGGTCAATATGGCGATCCAACGTTGCGCCTTATCCATGAAATCTGGAAATATTCGAAATCGGCAAGCAGCCGAAAACCGAATCCAACCGATTTCATTGAGGTGTTGAACCTTTATTATTTCCGAAATTCAGACTCAGGGAAAGCAATTGAAGCGTGGCGAAGCCTCAGTGGGGCAGTTTTCTATAATCCGGACGTTTCTGCATCATCCAAATTTGTAATTCTCGGATGGGGGACACTCATGAATACATCACCCGAAGCTAAGGCAGCAATCGCAAACATCCCGAGCTATCCAAAGGTGATTGTTCCCAATATAACCGCGAAGGTATTGACGGTATCAACGCCAGCTCATCCGCTCTCATCTCCCCTTTTTCCCTATCCGCCATCTCCATCAGGCATCCTCCGATGTGGTCAAGGGCCTAATTATAAAGCAGCCGTTGCTGCGATGATTTGATGTCAACGTTGGCCAATCCGAACGTAATTGTCCCCAAACTCCGTCCCTGAAATCCCCTTGATCATCGGCTAGTCTCCGGCAACTATGATTGCCACCCCGCCGCTCGCCACATTCCTCCTCGCCGCTCCTTATCGTGCCGTTTTCAGTTCCTGCGGTCGTCACCGCAACGACTGGCAATACCGCTGGGCGGTCGAACCGCACGTAACTTTCATCTGCAAAGCACTGGGAATGCCGGGTCGCGGGATTTGCCGGTAGGCCAGTGGCCGCCGAAGTGAAACCACACCTTGAAACAGAAAAACATGAAAGCTCTACTTGTCCGTGTTGCCGCCGATCAAAGCGATGGCGGTGGTAATTGGAATGGTCCGGCTGACACCAAGAGCCGCGATTTCTGTTATGTGCCGATACCTGAAACGTCGCCGACACATCCCGGTTTGAACACACTCTACTCAAGCCTTCAAAAGCCGCTGTCAAATTTCGGCATCGTGCTGCCGAACAACTTGTTGGGAAAAGACATGCACCACGATCCCGATTTTGATCGTCTGACATATGGCGACGAGGGACAACGGGCGAGCCAAATACAAAACAAGCTCGGGAATGGAGACCTGCTGGTCTTTTATGCAGGGATGCGGGACGTCCATCATCCCTCTTCGCGTCTCGTCTATGGAATCATTGGATTGTATGTCGTGGATCAGATGGTTTCAGCCCTCAAAGTGCCGCCTGCCCAATTCCATCAAAATGCACATACCCGGAAAATTCTGGCTGCGGGAGCCAGTGACATCGTGGTGCATGCTCGTCCGGGAGTCTCCGGACGCTTGGAGCGCTATATTTCAATCGGTCACTACCATCAACGTGCCTACCGGGTGCTTCCGGACCTGCTGACGGCGTGGGGTGGATTGAGCGTGAAGAATGGCTATCTACAACGCAGCGCGCGTCTGCCCATGTTTTTGAACGCCGACATGTTTTACGACTGGTTCCTCAATCAGGGCGTAAAAATGGTGCAGAGCAATCATTGAGAGAAGCGGAAACGGTTTGTCCCCAAACTCCGTCCCTGAAATCCCCTCGATCATCGGCTAGTCTCCGGCAACCATGATTGCCACGCCGCCGCTCGCCTCATTCCTTCCCGCCGCTCCTTATCGTGCCGTTTTCAGTTCCTGCGGTCGTCACCGTTACGACTGGTATTACCGCTGGTCGGACGGGCCGTGTGTGACGTTCATCGGCCTGAATCCGTCGAGGGCGGACGCTCACGAGACCGACGCCACGCTCCGGCGTTGCATCGCGTTTGCGAAGCGCTGGGGATTCGGTGCGGTGCGGATCGTGAACCTTTTCTCGTGGATCGACACCGATCCTGAGGCAATGAAGCGTTCGGGCGAACCGGTCGGCCCGCACAATGATCGTTACCTGAAGGCCTGCGTCGCGGATGCGGATCTCATCGTCGCCGTTTGGGGCAGTCATGGTTCGCATCAGGGCCGGGACGAGGTGGTGAAGCGGATGTTCGAAGGCTGGTTGAATGCCCTCGCGATCAACCAGGACGGTTCGCCGTCGCACCCGCTTTATCTGCGGAAAGATCTTCGTCCGTTTCCCTATGCCTAACGGTCGCTCAGGCGTGGAAAAATTAATAATGAACCACAAAGAACGCAGAGATCACAAAGGAATACGTTTTTTTGCGTTCTTTGCGTTCTTTGCGGTTAAATCCATGCGTTCCAACCCAACCACTCAGACTGTCTGAGCCGCCCCGTGCATGGTCACCTATCACAACCGCCCGATCTGGAATGGCACTGCGTTTCGCGACGGCAAGCTGTATGATTTCCAATGGGATCGTGGGATCATCGTGGCCCGCCAATGGCCGGACATGAGGGCATGGCGCAAGACGCCGAAGGGACGCCACTGGCAGCACATTCGTCCGGTCATGATCTTGGAGAAAAAGCCGGACGGATGGAGTTGTATCTGGGGGAAGCATGAATCGCGGCAACCCCATCATAGCAATGCCGGCCATATCCTTGGACGCATGGAAGAGGGGCCGACCGCGCCGAGAGCATTTGAGGAAAGGGTGCCATTCGACGAAACGGGCTTGGAGGGCAGTTTGGGGAATGAGGAAGATGACGAACCGGGTTCCGAGTATTGGAAGAAACGTGCAAGATTGGATTATGCCGATGAACGCAATCACCAAGCCTTGGCTCAGTATCTCAGTCCGATTCCCGAGGAGATCCTGACCACCGTTTCGCGCTTCGCTAACCGGCATTGGCATCTTCTCAATCTCATAGCGCGCTGTCCGGGAGCGTTTGACCTCGCGCGTTCCACACCCGCGTTGGCGTTGGCCATTTCTTCGCCATGGGTGTTTCGCCATCAACCGCCATCCCATCCCCTGCGTTCTGCTAGGTCACTGCTGAGAAAACGCCAGACCGAGATCGCCTCATGGCTTGGATTTCCATCGGCATGGAGCACGGTGAAGATCCTGCGGAAACTGCCGCCGGGCGAATGCACTGTGCTCAATCTCCTCCAACTCCGGGATCTTTTCCGCACCCATCTAAAAATTCTCCAACACCTTCCCGGCCTCAATGGTTCCATCATCCGCCTGCTGTCGGGTGAAAGAGACCGGTATCGGGCAAGTCCCGGATTCCTTCAGGAAATGACCTCATCGACCAACCTTGTGGATTGCCCGTTAGGAATCCTGCGGGACACGCTTTGGATGCGTAAAAAACTGGAAGATACAGAAATCATCACCCTGCGATCCTTCAAACATCTAACCCGCACGCACGACCATTTTGTGGATCGCATGGGGCGCATGGATTTGAGAATCATCGACCCACTTCCGTTTCCCCCCGCCCCGCTGCCAACCTCGAGTCCGTATCTGGAACTGGAATCGCTGCAAACGGAAATTGATTTGCTAGAAGAAGGCCGCGTTCAACAGAATTGCGTCGGTGCTTACGGCACGCGTATCCGCAGGGGGATGTTGCATCTTTACCGCCTACTGGAACCCGAACGTGCCACGGTGGCGGTGAAGCCGGGTCAATCGGGGAAATGGGAGCTGGCTGAAATCAAGGCTTACCAGAATGCCGAAGTCGCACCGGAAACCGTGGCTGCGGTGATTGAATGGATCGAATCCGCTGGAAGACCGTTCGCCTGTGAATGCGATGATGCGGACATGCCGTTTTGAATGAGCCTGGAAAAAGAAAGGGAACCACGGATGGACACAGATGAACACGGATCATCGAAGAGTGATGAAAAATTACTTCTTATCCGCAA
>JANXMQ010000226.1 GCA_025354565.1 Akkermansiaceae bacterium | reverse complement strand
GCGAGCACTTCAGATCCGTCTTCGCAAGATCGCCGGCCAAATCGGGGCTATTGAAAGAATGGTCGAGGAGGACCGCGACTGTACGGACGTGCTCACCCAAGTCGTCTCCGTTCGCAAGGCGCTCAAGTCTTTCGCGGAGGTAGTCATTCGTCAACACACGAAGGACTGCATCGAACACGCCTCGGATCCAGGGGAGAGCCAAAAAATGCTGCGAGAGCTTCTCACGGTGCTCGAACGCTATGTGGAGTGAAATTTTCCTCTTACCTTTAAAAAATCATGAACAATACCCTTCCGGCAACAACCGACAAACCCTCCACTTGTTTTAACTAAGCGTGATCGCCGCTGGGACGCTTCCGCGCAGTCACCCGCTTTCGTTGTAAGCGATGGTAATAGTTAGGAGTTATCAGAGTCGTCTGGTCCGACGGTGCGTCCACCACGATGACGCGGCGCGCGAATGGTGCCTATGACCGCGAATCTCACACCTGCAAACTCGATAAAGGACTCGACGAGGCGGCATCAAAGGGCTGGACTGTCGCCAGCATGAAAGATGACTGGAACCACATCTTCCCTGCGGAAAAGTAAATGTCTTGAACGATCCCACACACATCCCTAACTAACACCAAGCACCGCACACCATGAAAAAATACATCGCAGAATTTATCGGCACCTTCTTCCTCGTCCTCACCATCGGTTGTACGGTCATCCCCGGTGCTGCGGGCGTGATCGCGCCACTTGCCATCGGCGCTGCGTTGATGGTGATGATTTTCGCCGGCGGCCATGTCTCCGGCGCGCATTTCAATCCTGCTGTCACCACCGCCGTCTTCATCCGTGGCCGGTGTGACGCGAAGGACGTGCTGCCGTATTGGATCGCCCAAGTGCTCGCCGGTGTCGTCGCCGCATTGGTCGCCGTTTTCCTCGTCGGCAAGAGCGGCACGCCGATGGACATTAGCAACGTCCCCGCCGCCTTTGTTGCGGAGTTTCTCTTCACCTTCGCCCTCGCCTACGTCGTCGTGAATTCGGCCACCGCCAAAGGCACTTCTGGCAATTCCTTCTACGGCCTCGCCATCGGCATGACCGTGATGGTTGGCGCGTTTTCCGTCGGTGCAATCTCGGGCGGGGCCTTTAATCCTGCCGTCGCTGTGGGCGCAGCCGTCATGCACCTCGTGAAATTTTCCGACATCTGGCTGCACATCGTCGCCGATCTCGCGGGTGGCTTGGTCGCGGGCCTGACCTTCAAGTTCCTGAATCCTGAAGACAAGTAAATCAGCGATCAGGTTATTAGATGGTCATGTAGGCCATCACATCGCCCGCTTGCCGCGGACCCTTGGTGGCGATTTTGAAGTCACAGGTCTAACTTTCTATCAACTTAGTCATCATGCAAACATTTGATCTCATCGTCCTCGGCGGCGGTCCCGCAGGCACCACCGCCGCTGCTGGCGCGGGCTATCTAGGCAAGAGCGTCGCCATCATCGAGAAAGCGAAAGACCTCGGCGGCGCGGGCATCAACACTGGCACGATCCCTAGCAAGACGCTGCGTGAAACCGCGCTCGCCCTCAGCGGCTGGCGCTCGCGGCGGCTCTTCGGCGTGGATCTATCACTGCACCGGTTAGCGACTGTTAGTGATTTCATGAGCCATGAAAAAAATGTCACCGCTGGCGAGCGCGCACGCACCGAGGCCCGGCTCAAACTGCGGAAAGTCACTCGTTACACCGGCTCCGCGTCCTTTGTCGATCCCCACACCATCCGTGTTCTAGCAGCCGATGGCACCGAGACTTTGCTGTATGGTGAAAAAATCCTGATCGCCACCGGCTCCTCGCCGCTACGACCGCCGGAGTTCTGTTTTGAGGATGATCGGGTGCATGACTCGGACGAAATTCTCATGCTCACCGCCATGCCGAAAAAACTCGTCGTCATCGGCGGCGGCGTGATCGGCAGCGAGTATGCAGGCACCTTCGCCTCGCTCGGCATCGAGACTCATCTCGTCGATGGCCGCGACACCCTGATGCCATTTCTCGACCCGGAAATTTCCCAAGCCCTCGCCACCGCGATGGCGGAAAACGGCGTGCAGTTCCATTGGAAGGAACGCGTCGTTTCCTGCGATGCCACCAGCCCGGATGAAGTGGTCCTAACATTTTCCAGCGGCGCGAAAATTTCCTGCGATGGCGTGCTCGTCTGCGCTGGTCGCCAGAGCAACACCGCCAATCTCAACCTCGCCGCCGCCGGCATCACTCCCGGCAATCGCGGCCTCGTGCCGGTGGACCATTACTATCAGAGCGCCGTCCCGCACATCTACGCCGCTGGCGATGTCGTCGGCCCACCCGCGCTCGCCGCCACCGGCATCGAGCAGGCCCGCGTCGCCGTGGCCCATGCCTTCGGAACTAACTTGAAGGCGGATCTAACTACAATTTTGCCGACAGGAATTTACACCATTCCCGAAGCCAGCATGATCGGTGAAACGGAAGTCTCGCTGCGTGAAAAAGGCATCGATTTCGTGGTCGGACGCGCGCGTTATGCGGACCTTCCGCGCGGTGAAATCATCGGCGACGAGACGGGTTTCCTGAAACTCATTTTCCGCCGTGGCGACATGCGTTTGTTAGGTGTCCACATCATCGGCGAGCAAGCCACCGAACTTGTCCACATCGGCCTCGTCGCCATGCTCGCGGAAGCCGGGGCGGACCTTTTCAACCGCGCTTGTTTCAACTATCCGACGCTTGGGGATTTGTATAAATACGCCACCTACGACGCGCTCGGCAAATAGACATCATAACTCTTAATATGATCTGCCACTGGCAAATCTCAGGATTTCCGCAAGGAGGTCGCGGAAATTCACAACGAGCTGTGGGCGCGGGCGAACGAGGCCGTAAAGGAGCAACCCACCGCGATCACCACCAGCTTCATCACCTCATGAACGAAACCATCGACCTCGATGCCAGCCGCCTCGCCGCCGGGCGCAATCATGTTCCCGGCGCGGTGTGGCTGTTGATGTTAGTGGTTTCCGGCAGCAGCGCGTGGGCCAGCGGCTATGGCAGCGGGGTGAACGGCCTGCGCTCGGTGTTCAACCAACTGGTTTTCCCAATTCTGATAGGAATCGTCATCACCCTCATCGCCGATATCGACCGACCGACCAAGGGCGTCGTCGGCATCAGCCAAGTCCCGCTCGAAGAACTGCTAGAAAGCATCAAACCTCACCAACTATGAAACCCGCCGTTTTCCTCACCTGTGCCGCGCTCATTGCCCCGGTATTCGCCCAAGCTCCCGCCGCCTTCGAACAAGGCGTAGTCCTGAGCGCGGCGGATTTGTTACCTAACGACATTCTGAAAGGCAGCTCCTACCGCGTCCGCGATCAAGTGGTGACGGACGGCTACATGGCGCATTTTAAAATTGATAGCGACTTCGGCACCTTCGAGGCGATCGGCGTGCCGCAGGCGAAACTTCGGATCGTGGAGGTCGAGGCCATCCGCAAGCTGGTGGAAACGAGCAAGGGCGATCTCTTCGCAGAAGGTTTGAAACGCTCGATCAGCCAGCCAATCGACGCGGTGAAAAATATCGTCAAGGACCCGGTGAAATCCGTGAAACAGGCACCGGCCACCGTCGGCCACTTTTTCACCAAGGTCGGCTCCGCCATCGGTCGCGGTGCGGGTAAAGTTACGGATCGTGCCAAGAGTGATGAACCCTCGCCCAGCGCCGCCGAGGTCGGCAGTAGCATCGGTAACACCGCGAAAAATGTCGCTGGATTTGATAAGGCGAAACTCGACACCGCCAAACAGTTAGGTGTGGACCCCTACTCCGACAACCCCCGCTTGCAGGAGGAAATGGACAAGGTCACTTGGGCCTTTTTCGCCGGTGGTCTGCCGCTGCGAGTCGGGGCTGCCGTCGTTTCCGCTGGCGTGATCGTAGCCGCGACGAACATGGTCGGCATACCGGATGACACCTACGCGCTGACCCAGAGCGAGCTGGCACTCCGCGACGGGCGCTCGCTCGCCGCGATGGGAATCTCGGATGAAGACATCAAGACTTTCCAACTTTATGGCCCGTTGAGTACCACCCGCCGCCATCGCATCGTGCTTGCGTTAGAGGCCTTGCCAAAGGCAAAAGGTCGTGGTTCGATGATCCAATCCGCCAATGCCTGCGAGACGGCGGATGGCGCGGAATTCCTCATCAGCGCGCTGGCCATCCTAGCGGAACGCCAACGCGCTGGGGCAGTGGATTACGTTTCATTGAAAGTGTTAGGCCGCCTGCCCGGTGCGATCACCAGCAGCGGTAACCTAGAAGTGCCCACACCAGTCGATCATGTGACGTGGACTGCGGAAGTTTCCAATTTCGTCCAACGCGACGACCTCGGCTCCGCGACGAAGGTTCTGGTCCATACCGGCAAACTCTCGCCAGCCGCCACCGCCGGATTGAGCGCGGCGGGTTGGAAAGAAGTGGCCGTGGGTTATCCACGATGAACCGGTTTACGACCTTCAAGCTGGTGAAGACGAGTCGGATTTCTTAGCCATGCACGCTGCGAGATCAGCGGTTAAGATGGCGAGTTCGACTACCGTCTTGAGGAGCATTTACTCGGATTGGTCGATGGCGACGAAGACGACGCTCGGCTTGATGCTTGGTCGAACTCGTGAACGGTGATGGCGTGGATCCGCCAATTTCGCGAGGCGTGTGACGGCAGGTTTAGCAAGAAAAAGCCCGCCACCGGTAGAGCCGGGGCGGGCTAGGGGAACGGGTGCGGATTATTTGGCTGGCTTGCTTGGAGCTGGAGCGGGTTTTGCGGTTCCCGGCTTGGGCGTGGACGGGGCTTTCTCTGGGCCTTTGCCGGATTTCATTTCCTCGAGTTGCTTGCGGGCCTCGGCCTTCTGCTTGTCGTCGAGTTTTGCGGAAATGTCGGCGACCATTTTTTTGGCATCCTCCACGCCGCGTTCTTCGGCGAGGGTGGCGAGGGCGAGTGCCTTGACGGGATCGGCCTTGGTGCCGGTGCCATCGTTGACGAGGCGGGCAAGGGCGAGGGTGGACGGGCCGTGGCCTTGGTTGGCAGCAAGCGCATAGAGCTGGCCAGCGCTTTCGAGGTTTTGGGGGATGCCACCTGCGCCGCGTTCATACAGGGTAGCGAGATTGTTCTGGGCTTGGGCGTAGCCACCTTGGGCGGCGCGGGTCAACCAAGCAACACCGGCGATCGTATCGGTTCCGGCAAACTTGCCGGAGAGATAGAGTAGGCCGAGTTCGTTCTGAGCCTCTACCATATTACCCGTGGCAGCGGCAAGGAGGTGTTTGTAGCCAAGCAGCAGATCGGGCTTCTCGGCTGAAAGCGTCTGCACGGCGAGGCGAAAGTTGGCGGCTGGGCTACCCGCTTCAGCGGCTTTTTCGAGCAGAGCGAGTCCGCGCTCGGCGTCTTTTTCCACGCCTTTGCCCTGAATGTAAAAGTCGGCGGTGCGCAGAATGCAGTCGATCTGGCCTGCATCTTTACCGCGCTCGTATTCGTTGAGGGCGGCCTTGAGGTCTTTTTTGATATTTTCCTCGAAGTCGCCAAGGGCGAGGTAGCCACTGTATTCCTTGGCGGCGATGGCCTTCTTAAGCCATTCGCGGCCTTTTTTCTCGTCGCGGATTTTTTCGTCACCGCTGAGGTAGCGGGATCCGAGGGCGGCCATCGCGCCGGCATCACCGAGGCCAGCGGCCTTGGCGTAGCTGGCGACGGCTTCCTTGCTATCTTTCAACTCGGGAAAGCCAAACTGACCTTCATAGAAGCGGGCGATCAAGAGGACCGATGGAATATCACCGGCGTCCGCCGCACGTTTCCACCAGAAAATCGCCCGGTCAGGGTCGGCGGTGGGGCTGAGGCGTCCGCGCAAATAGGCTTCGCCCAAGATGCGGGCGGCCACGGCGGGATCATCCTTGGCAGCGGCTTCGAGGGCTTCGCGGGCTTGGTTGCGCTCCTCTTCTTTTTCGGAGGCGAGCAGGATGAAGGCGAGCCGATAGGTGGCGTCCTTGTGCTTCGCGGCGGCAGCTTTGCGGTAGTATTCGAGGGCTTTGTCTTTCGAGGCCTCGGTGCCCTTGCCGGATTCCGAAGCGAATCCCATCAGGTAGAGTGCTTCGGCATTTCCTTGTTCGGCCAGGGGTTTCGCGAGATCGAGGGCCTTCGCGTAGCGGCCAGCTTGGAAGGCTTCCATGGCTTCCTTGGCTGGGCCATCGGGGGTCGATGGCAGGGCCGCAGAGTTGTCAGTCGGAAGCGAGACGGCAGCTTGGACGGATGCTGTTAGGAGGGAAAAAAGCAACAGTTGGGTTATAGAGCGGATACGCATCCCGCGAATTAGTCGCGATTTTCCAGAAAATGCAAGCACGATGAAAACCCCCCTCAGCCCCGAATTTCCCAGCGGGTGCGCAGCTCGTTGATGCACTCGCCGAGCAGGACTTCATCGAATTGGTGGACATCCACGCCTTGGCCGACGTCAGCTAACAGCAAGACCGTGAGTTCGCCACCCAGGTGCTCGCGGAACTCATCCAGCCCGTCAAACACCCGGCGGCGACCGGTTTCATCCTCCCAGTCGAGCGCCGGGTGATAGATGGCGAGTTGCAGGCCGTCGAGCACGCGCAGGACTTGATCTGCGATAGAAAATTTCAACAAGCCGGCCCGTGCGGAGTAAAGTGTGTCGAGTGCCAGTCCCACCGCGACGGCGGGTGCGTGCGAGAGTTGGTGGGAGGTCATGGTTTCCAACTTGTGGGCGGCCCAGTGGCCGAAATCGAGCGGGCGGCTGGAGCCGGTTTCAAACGGGTCACCACCCGTCGCGATGTGGCGGGCGTGGAGCAGAGCGGATTTTTCCACGCAGCTTTCCAACGCTTCCGGCTCCAGCGTGGAGAGCGATGTTAGGTTTTCCTCGATCCAGGTGAAAAACTCCCGATCCCTCACCAGTGCCACCTTCACCGCCTCGATCAAGCCGCCCCGGCGGGTTTCCTCGTCCTGACTGTGGAGAAATTTAAAATCATTGATCACCGCGTACGGCACCGCGAACGCGCCGACCCAGTTTTTCTTCCCAAAGGCATTGATGGCGCATTTCACGCCCACACCGCTGTCGTCCTGCGAGAGAGTGGTCGTGGGAAAGCGCAGCAAACGAACTCCGCGATGGGCGGTGGCCGCTGCATAGCCCACTGCATCCAGAAAGGCCCCGCCGCCGATGACCAGTGCATACGAATGCCGGTCCAGATGGGCGGTGTCGATGGCGGCCCAGACTTCCCGCACCAGATGATCATCCGTCTTGGCCGACTCTCCGCCGGGAAATAGCGAAATGCCACGGAAATCCAAGCCGGTCTGGTCAAAATATGCGGTGATGCCAGCCACCAGATCGGGCCACAGCGCGGCGACTGTTTCCTCCAGAAAAACCATCGCCCTGCGCCCGCCGCCCTCCTGCAAGACCTCGGCCAGCGCGGGGTTTTCCAAAGAGAACGCATCTTGAGTAAAAATGATACGGTGCTTGAAGGTGACGGGAATTTGGAAATCGTAGCGGGACATCAGTGCGCGGGAGCAGTAACGTCCTTTACGCCCACGCGCCACCGTTTCTTGCCCCAGATTCAAACCATGCTAACTCCAGAAAAACTCTTTGAAACTCGCTGGCTCGGCCTCTACCGCATCGAGGACTGGGACTTCGTGCGCCGCCCAAATTCCGAAGCCTGCGTCGGCATTCTCGCCATTACGGCTGCGGAGGAAATCGTCCTCGTCGAGCAATTCCGCATTCCGATGCAGTGCTGGGTTATCGAAATCCCTGCGGGTCTCGTCGGCGACGAACCGGAACACGCCGGTGAAGATCTAGCGGAAACCGCCCGCCGCGAGCTGCTAGAAGAGACTGGCTACCACGCGGAAACCATGCGACCCCTCGTCGCCAGCCCGACCTCCGCCGGCATGACGTCGGAATTCACCCACCTGTTTCACGCCCGCGATCTGGTTCGCGAAACTAACGGCGGCGGCGTGGCCGGCGAGAAAATCATCGTCCACCATGTGCCGCTGGCCGAACTCCGCGCTTGGCTCGCTACACAGCAGACTGCGGGTAAGCTCATCGACTTCAAGATCCACGCCGCGCTCTGGCTCGCCGGGATCGGCGGATAATGGTGTCGGAGTCGGAATAAAACCGGATTCTTAAAGGGCCAAAGTTCATTCTTGCACTTCTGGCAAGCAACGGGCAGACGTATCGCGTCCACGGTCGTAAGGGGCATTAGCTCAGTTGGTAGAGCGCTTCGTTCGCAATGAAGAGGTCAGGAGTTCGAATCTCCTATGCTCCACCACCCGGAAAAGCCAGCCGGTGTGGCGGGGAGATGGCGAGAATCGGAAAATACGCGCAGTCTTGAGCAAGGGGCGCGATGATGTTTTTCTGAAAAATGGTTTCATTAAGCCGTGAACGTTCTGGCTCTTACGATTCTCATCAGCTGAGTGGAGAAAATTTTCCTGCGTCAGTCCGGTGCGCTTGAAGCCGCAGCGCATCCGGCGACGGGGCGGGTACATTTGTCCTGGCAGGCGGGGAAAATGGATCTTCCGGCGTTCGCCCGTGAGTTGGTCTCGTTCGGTTACACGTTGGCTCCTCGGCGGGGTGGGAATTCCGCAGAATGGTGTCTCGACGAAGCTCGCGAAAACCGCAGCCCGTTTTGCGTCACGCTGAACCTGTGCCAAAGCGCCTGCTCCGCATGTCTCGAAACCAACCGCAATCTCATGCAACAGGCCGCAGTTCATGGCCCCACCACTTGCCTCAGTCGATATTGTCGGTCACCACGGCGACGACGGTTTGGAGATCGCCTGTTGGCCGGTTGGTTGCGAAAGTGGTCAACGCTTTGACAGTGCCGGGGATTTGCGACCGCTTGTCGTCACCCCACGGGGCGGTGAATAGGACGACCGTCCATTTGCCGGAAGTGTCCTGCGGGATGCGGAATGGCTTTGCGTCGAGTGTTTGCAACTCGGCCGTGATGTTGCGTTGGACCTCGTCCGGTTTGCCCCGTGCAAGGAAAAATTCCTCGCGTCTTGCATAGGACCAGCCAGCGGTGAAGGGGATCTGATAGAGCCAGTAGCGGTGGTAGCGGTCGAGCCTCTTACTTATTGTATCCCTTGTGGTTCATGAATTCCCAAATGCGACCCATCCAGGTATAGCTGCCGGTGCCTGGGGCGGCAGTCCTTTGGAAGCAGTGAGCGCGTCCGGTAAGCGTATGGAGATCGGACTGGATGCCCATCCGTCGGAGCTGTTCCCAGCATTTCACCGAATTCATCGCCGCCCAACCGTCCGCGTCGCCGTGGATGAACAGCATCGGACAGGTCTTCAGGTCGAACGAGAACTCAGGGGCGAGCCTTGCGTCGTCCTCGTTGCCGCCCTTCGCATTGGCAGATTCGGTGCCGTCCGTGAGCCCGTACGCCGGATAGATCGCGACGGCCCACTGCGCGTTGCAGGGAAGCTTGTCGCGGTCGTCAATCGGCGCATAGGAACGGCGTTCCGAGCTGGTCGCGCCCATGAGGCTGAGATGTCCGCCCGCTGAGGATCCCATGATGCCGATGCGTTCGGGATCGAGCCCCTTTGCGGCGGCCTCGCTGCGGACGATGCGAATGGTGCGCTGCAAGTCCTGCCATGCCGTGGTGTGTTTGGCCAGTCCGCCCTGTGGACGCGGCGTGCGGTATTTCATCGTCACCACGGTCATGCCTTTTTCATTCAGGAAACGCCGTGCCGGTGCGACTTCGAATCCGTCCGGATCGTTTCCTTGGTAGGAGCCGCCGGAGAAGATGATCTGGATCGCCTTCGTCTTGAGATCCTTCGGCAGGTGCCACTCGATATATGGCTGGCATTGATTCGCCTGCGCATCCGGCATTTTTCCTTCCGGCCAGACCGGCTCCTTGCTGTAGGTGCCGCGCGCATCGTTGTTAGGATAACGCGTCATCAGATCGACTTCCTTGCCGAGACGCCCGTCAAAATTCATTTGGTGGAGATACTCGGTGACACGGTCGAGCCAATGGTCGTAGGCGGTGCCGTTCTCGTCCTTGCTTGGATCGCCCATGAAACCATGGGGACGGTCCGCGAAGAGATGGATTTCGGCTGGAATTTTCATCCTGCGGAGCTGGCGGTAGATCTGCGTGGAACCATTGGGTGAATAGGCGTCCACCCCGCCGTGGAAGAGCGCCATCGGACAGGTCTTCGCGTCGAACTTGAACGCGTCCGAGAGCTTCACATCGACTGCATCGCCATCTCGCGTGTTAGGGCCGATGAGGCCATCGGTGAGCGCGTAGGCGGTGAAGACGGGCATCGCCAAGTTGATGTGGCATGGAAGCTGGTCGAGTGCGTCGATCGGCCCGTACGCCGGGGTGAGTGCGCTGGTCGCGAGCAGGACGGTTAGGTGAGAACCTGCTGAGAATCCGAGCGCACCGATTTTCTCTGGGTCGAAGCCGCGCTTTTTCGCCTCGCTGCGGATGAGACGGACGGCGCGTTGCCCGTCTTCCCACGCGCTCTGATAGATTGCCAGGTTGAGTGGGCGCGGCGTGCGGTAGGTGAGGTTCACGCAGACATAACCGAGTTCGGTGAACTTCTTCGCGACCCGGTCAATCCACACCCCGTCAACACAGTTAAAATAACCGCCGCCGGAAATGAGTAGCATGCACGCGCCATTTTTCTCGGTGGGCGGCTCATACCAGTCGAGATGCGGCATCGTGTTTTCCTCCGCCTTGAATCCCGGTGCCTTCACCTCCTTATTGGTCGCCGCGATTTGCTGCGTCTGGAAATTCGGAATTTTTCCCTCCGGCCACAGCGCGACCCGCTCCCCAGCGAACGCCTGAATGGCAACCAGCAACCAAGAACCAAGAATGATCAGTTTTTTCATCGTATCGTTTCCTACATGTTTTCCGTGAACGCCGGAGCGTTGCGGTGATTCGTCTCGTTGCCGATCATTATCGGTTTCACGTTTCATATCAAATGGAAATGGAGGCTGATTCATCTAAAAAACCGTAAGGTCACTGCGGCAGAAATGCCAGATCAATGCCGCCGCGAACCGGATGGAATGCTCACCCTCTCCGGCCAGGAAAAATACCGCATCCGGCAGGGTGACTATCGCATCCCTCTATCGGATTTAAGACGGCGAACTTGTGATCATCCGGGAAAATTCCTGAGACGCTTGCTGTTAGAGCTGATAGACAGGGATGTAGCAGTGAGGAGTGCCGAGTATGATAATGGCCATGGGTGTCACGTGTGGGTTGGGATCATTGTCACTTTCCCGCCACGAGCCATCGGGCTGCTGCAATCCGACAAGCGAATCACGAATCTTCGGATACCATTTCACGTAGTGGTCGCCGCCGGCCTGGACCATTGCTTGGATCGCGTAGTAATGCGCGTAGTAGTAGTTCGCGAGTTCCTTTGGGTTGAACATCTTCGGGGTGTTCTCAAGGTAGCGGATGGCGGCGGCGACCCACTCGGTTTCACGCATTCCGCATAGTTGTGCGGCATAGCAACCACCGGCCGTGCAGGCCACCGTGGTGCCGCTGCTGCCTTGATAGCCGAAGCCGCCGGTCGCCTCGTTCCAGACTTGATCGCGCAGATATTTGGTAACTTTGTCGATGGTTTCCGTGGGAACCAGAACTCCGGCCTGACGCGCGGAGGCGAGCGAGACGAAGACCATGGCGGTGACCGAGGTGTCCTGGCCGGCATCCGGCCGCGCCGAGTAGCGCCAACCGCCGAGCGGGCTCTGCGCCCGGAGAATCACTTCCACTGCGCGTACGAGGGCGGTCTGGATCTTTTTGTTGTCGGCGATGTCCTTGGTCATCCCTAACATCTTGGACATGGCGAGGGTGAACAGGCCGTGTTCATACATGCTGCCCATGACGCCGTTGGGCGATTCCTCGGCCCGCTTGAGGCTTGCGTCTAGCAGCCTGTCGGACTTAGCGAGTTAACGCGCTGAGAATCGGCTGTACGAATTTTGATCAACCTGAGTTGGCGTTGAATTGAGAATAGCCCCCCTTAAAACCCACCTTATTGAGACTGGTCGAGTTTTTAGCTCTAAG
>JANXMQ010000225.1 GCA_025354565.1 Akkermansiaceae bacterium | reverse complement strand
CTTAGAGCTAAAAACTCGACCAGTCTCAATAAGGTGGGTTTTAAGGGGGGCTATTCTCAATTCAACGCCAACTCAGGTTGATCAAAATTCGTACAGCCGATTCTCAGCGCGTTAACTCGCTAAGTCCGACAGGCTGCTAGTAGCCGGAATCCAGTTGCTCGTTAGATCAAGTCCCCCGCAAAATCCTTTGCCCTTGACGGATGTAAGTCACGCTAGACCAGAGCGTGAAAATCGCCGCTGGGATGCATGGATAAACGGGCGATAGCGGGATCACGCGGAGCATCACCCAGCCGAGCGCAAACATTTGCGTGACCGTGCAAACTTTACCCGTCCAGTGAGGCACGATTTTCACGCCGCGGTGGTGGCAATACAAGACCTTGATGCCACCCAGAATGATGCAGTCCCGCAGCACCACGATGACTGCGAACCACAGTGGCAATCGCCAACCCGCCTTGCCCCAATTCACGAACGTGAGCGTGATGACTCCTGTGAGCAGTAGCGCCTTGTCGGCAATGGGATCGATGAAGGCACCGAATTCCGAACATTGGTTGAACTTTCTGGCAATCCAGCCGTCCAGCCCATCGGTCGCGGCAGCAGCGACGAACACCCCAAGCGCCCACCAGCGCAAGGCTTCGACTCGCTGGCCGGAATTCACCGTGTAGCCATAATAACAGGCCAAGAAGGCAAATACGGGGACTAGGCTGATCCGGGTGATAGTGATTTTACTGGCAAACGTCACACGTGAAATAAAGCAGATTCGCCGGTCATGCGAAACCCGAATCTTTTCCAGCGTCAGCGGGAAATCTCCAGTCGTCTTTTGCCTTGCAGGGTCGGTCGGTAACGCTAGTCTGACGGCACATTGGCATGGGTTACATGCCATCAGACAACCAAAAACCAACTCATACCATTCATGAAACTTGCCATCATTGCCGCCGCCGCCGCACTTTTCGCCGCCTCCTGCTGCCCGAGCGCCCCAGCGCCCAGCCACCCCACCTACGTGACTCCATCCAAGTAAGTTCCTGACTTTCCGGCGGACTCTGTTGCCGGATATCTCGTGTTGCCAACCAAACCTCTCGCCCCAGTTCATATGATCCGTATTTTTACTGCACTTATCGCCTCCGCACTCACTCTTCTCGCCGTTTCCTGCGGTTGTTGCACCGGTGAAACCAAGCCCCCGGGCCTGCGTCCGCTGCCACAGTTCAAGGAAATTCAGTCGGCCCCTGGTCCTGAAGTGCATTACGCCAAGTAATCCGCGCTTCCGTTCCTTTCTGCGAACCTGCTCAAGCACTCCTCCGGTCAGCGGAGGAGTGCTTTTTTTGGCCAACCATAGCGCGAGGTAATGCTTGCGGCCGGTCCTCAAGTCCGAGGCTGGTAATTTAACATTATTCCTCAGCCTTACCTTTGTTGCCCTTGGACGGCGGAACTCCGGAAATAGTCTTGCGGGCGAGTGCAGTGAAGCGGTCGGTCTGCGCCTGCCACATGTGTTCCATTTCATTCACTTTGTCGGGCATCTTGGTGGCCAGATTGATCTGCTCGGCGCGATCCGTGCGTAAGTCATAAAGTTCCCAGGCATCGCCTTTGGCTGCGACTAGCTTCCAGTCACCCATGCGAAGGGCGCGATTGCCCTCGTGCAGCCACCAGAGACTTTCACGGGGCACGGTTAGATCCTTGGCAAAGGCGGCAACCAGGCTGTGGCCGGGTGCCTCGGGAATGGCTTCGCCTTTCCACTCCTTAGGCTTCTCAACACCGGCCAGTTCAAGCACAGTCGGCACGATATCCACGAAATGGCCGGGTGTGTGACGCAACTCGCCCCTAGCGCTGATGCCTGCGGGCCAGTGGGCAATCAACGAGGTGCTGATGCCGCCTTCGTGAACCCATGTCTTGTGCCGCCGAAACGGAGTGTTCGCCGCACTGGAAAAGCCAGGGCCGAGGCAAAGATAGGTCTTCGCACTGCCAGCGGGCGCTGTGGGATCGTGACCGCCGTCGCGGATCATCATTTCAGCGCTCGCACCATTGTCGGATGCAAAGAAGATCAGCGTGTTGTCAAACGCCTTCATTGTCTTTAACTGCGTGATGATTCGTCCGATTTCCTGATCCATGCGATCCACCATTGCCGCGTGGATTGCCATTTTCGTTGCCTGAAAGCGATGCTGCTCTTCCGTTAGCTCAGTCCAAGGAACCGGGCGGTTCACTTCTCCGGGGCCATACTTGTTCAGCACATTGGGGAAGGCATAGGGTGGCCCGACGTTGCGCTCAAGTGGCGACAGCGTGGTGCTGACGATACCCATTTTTTCCTGTCGTCCAAAGCGCGCCTCCCGCATCGCATCCCAGCCAGAGAGATATTTGTCCCGATACTTCGCGATGTCCTGCGGTAGGGCATGCAACGGGAAGTGGGGTGCAATGAAAGCAACGTACTGAAAAAATGGCTGGTCGGCGTGATTTGCCGCGTGGTCTTTCAAATGTTCAATGGCGTGGTCAGCGATGGCGATGGTAGCGTAGTATCCGTTTTCATCGGGCTTCGGGGCCTGGGGCTTGTCGTCGATCAAATTCCCTGCGGGACTGAAATAGTTCCCGTGATTATTCATCATGAAAGAATGGTCGAAGCCGTTGTCGAGTGCCTTGCCGTCAACGTGCCACTTGCCGCTGTGATAACAGCGGTAACCGGCAGTTTTCAGGTAGTCCGGCAACAAGCGTGCCCACGGCTGGCGCACACCCCGCGCTCCACCAAACACTTCGGGCAGCGCGTCGCGATGAATCTCTTGCGCGTAATAACCCGTGAGCAAGGCGCCGCGCGAAGGCCAGCAACGGGCGGTGTTGTAGATTTGGGTGAAGCGCAGTCCGTTACTAGCAAGTGAGTCGAGATTCGGAGTCGCGATTTCGCCGCCATAACATCCAAGATCGGAAAAGCCGAGATCATCGGCGAGGATGAAAACGATGTTCGGGCGCTTCGCCGATGGATTGGCAGCGTGTAACGCAGCCATCGGTGTGAGTAGTAGAGCCATCAGAATCATGCCAAGAGAATGCATGTTTTTGTTTGTGTTAGAATATTTCATGGTTGTTTGACCGGTTTGAGTATTACGGGTGTTTTACGTTCGCTTTCATTGCCTGCATAGCAAGTTCTTGAAGGCGCAACGCTTCTGATTCATTGAGCGTGCCGCGGTATGGAATCGCAAGCGTCGGAGGATGGTAAATCGTGGCGTAAATGACCAAGGCTGCAAGATAGGAACCTCCAAACACAGGATGCGAGTTGTCCTTGGCATGAAGACGGAGAGGAGTTGCGCTCTTGTAATTCAGTTCCCAAGCATCACCGACAGGGGCAACGACGGAATTTTGCGTTTGTTCGGATTTCGCCACCTGAAGATACCATTTGCGGATGCGCGCTTGCATGTCGCTTGGATTGTTGCCCACAGCTTTATCCGCTTTAGGAGTGATCCAGTAATCCGCATGGCGCGCCCACGTTTCATAGAACACAATGGTGGAGTTCGGGCTTTTTGCTTTGATGCGGTTGCAAAGCTCTGCGGCTCCTTCTTGGAAACTTGCGCGAATATTCGCGTCCTGCTCAGCCATCGCCGCTTCCTGACTTTGACCTTGAATAACCACTACATCCCAGTTTCCCTCGTCGATCATGCTCAGTGTCGCTGGTCGTTTCGAATGTTGCTGCAAGGTCAGGCCGCCCGGCATTGATGCTTCTATTATCGGAATGGGTTGTTCTGCGCTACTGACGATTTGCTTAATGATTGAGGGAAGACCGTTGACGGAGGTGTAGCTGTTACCGATAAACAGAATCCGTGATGGGGGAGTCGCAGCATCGACAAGTCCAGTGAAGAGGAAAATAACGATGAACTGGAGTAAGAATACTCTCAGGCTAATCCTATGGGTTCTTTTAGTGTTCATGGTCAGCTAATGACGGCGGCTTTCGGAAGGGTTAGGGCTTATTGCCAAGCGCTGGCTCCGCGATCCCGTAGAATCGAATCGCATTCGTGTGCAGCACTTTTGTTAGGACCGCGCGTCCCTTGGCGTCGAAGTAGGCACGAGTAAGTCTAACCACGGATGCATAATCTCCCGACGTCTCGGATACCGGCCAATCACTGCCATACACCAGTCGATCCTCCCCGAAGCATTCGAATACGAGATCAAGAATAGGTTTGTAGAAAACCATATCCTGCGGGGCGGGCTGTTTTTTGACCCGTCCGTAGAGGGCCGAGACCTTGCAGTAAACATTGGGGTGAGCAGCCACGGCATGCATTTTACGAACCCATTCGGGATCAAGTGGACGACCATCCCACTGGAGGTTGCCAAAGTGGTCGAGGATGATTTTGAGCTTCGGTACCCGCCTAGCGATTTCAGAGACATCGTCGAGTGTGTATTTATCCAGCAGAAAATCAACCGTCCTGCCCTTTTCGGCGGTGAGTTCCAGGTCGTGGAAAAAGGCGTCGGTCAGAGTTTCCTGATAGCGACCTGACAGCCGGTATCCAACATAACGTTCGTCCTGGCAGAGCTTCGCAAATAGCGGTTCGAAGCCATCGGTTCCTATGACCGGCGAGAGGTTGCCAACGATCCCTTTGTAAAGCGTCTTGTCGTGCGCCGTGATATCGAGATTCCACTGGTTGTCTGGTAGGCTCTGCCCGGCTTGGATGATGACGACCACTGATACATCGTTGGCTTTCGCAATCGGTTGATGGTGCTCAGGGAGGAATGAGCGGTATAGGATGCTGTTGTCTTTGGCGATCCAACCGGTTCCCTCGGGACGGCTGATGTCCCAGAGATGCACATGGCAATCCACGATAGGAATTTTCGGCACATCTTCAGCGAAGACGTTTCCAGCGAATGACATGAGCCATAAAAGCGCCATCAAATTCGAGGCAATCCTGCTTGCGGGAAGTAAACCAATTGTTGCGTTCGAACACATCGGGTTTGTTTTATTTTTCATCGTGTGGGTGGGATAGTGTCCACTAGCGGGGCTTGGAGGGGCGGCGGTTTAGTTCGGTGTCGTGATGGCGAGCCTGTCACTTTCTCAATGAAGATTTGGTTCATGGCTTGCTTTTGAGCAGTTCCGTCATTGCTTGTCCCATGGCTTCGCCGACGTTCATATAGACTTCGGCATTTCCGCCGTAGTGGCTGTTGCCGCTGCCGCCTTGCGCCATGTCGTGGGTATAGACGGTGGCGACGTTGCCTTTGAAATCGGGATATTTGCCGCTGGTGCCGTCCACTGCGAGTTGTCCTTCCATCACCTTGTCGCCGCTGCCTTTGACGGCTTCACCCATGGTGCCGAGGACAAACTTGGCGTTCGGGGCATTGAAGTCCTTGCGCAAGGACTTGATGAAAGCGACGAGGTTTTGCTCGTAGTGCGCGGAGAGGACGGGACTGCCGCCGTCCTTTTCACCTTGCCAGAAGAAGAAGCCGGCAACTTCATACTTCGTCGCGTCGGGGTAGTACTTGGGGATGTCCGCGAGCACCTTCTTGGCGTCGCTCGTGTCGAGGTCATATTGGAGGCCGGCATGCCATTCGATCGGCTTGCCGTTTTTATCGAGCCACTGCGCCGGCGGTTCGGTCGCCTTGCCTTTGGCGGGATCGACGGGCCAGGAATCCGGCTTGTCCTTGTAGCCGGCATAGACCTTGTCGCCTTCTACGTAGCGCTCGCTGCCGGGAGGTAGTAGATCCCAGCCGAGGGCGCGATTGCCGATGCAGGCTTTAAGAAGCATGACCGGCGCGTCAATGGCGTTTCCAACCACGTGGCCGATGCCGTATTCCGGCCCGATGGTGCCGCCCCTGATGCCCAACCATTCGTTGTTCAGCGGCCCACTGCCCGACATCATGCGGACAAAACGGACATCCTTGCGCTCTGTCCAAGCACCCTTGTCATCGACAAGGTAGGGAAATTTCCCTTGTTGACGCACGGAGGTGGTGAGCATGCCCGGAAGATCCATGCGGGACATCCAGCCTAGGCCAGTGGCTTGGTCCGTTAGATAAGTGATTTTAAAAGGAGCTTTTTCCCCTGCGGTCAGTTGCACGGATTTTTTCACCGCTTTCCCACCTGGCTCCTGATGATGAACCTCCACGCCTTTGACCACCATGATGTTCTGTTCGGATGCCCCGTAACCGGGATTGAATTCATAGAGACCGGATTGCTCAAGTTGGATAAAGCCGCGGACGACTTGGGTGCCGCCGCCCGGAAATGGAGTGGGTTCCCCACCGCCGAAACTTGCAAGGGTGAGGGTCCTATCCGGTTTCAGCGCGTCATAATCGGCTTTGGGGTCATAGGCTCCGGGGTAAACCGAGAGCACCGGCTCAATGAACTCTTTGCCCCAGCGAACGCTGGCACCGGAAAGCTTGCCCATGCCAACCATGTTTGACTGCCCCATCAGGATGAACACCTGGACGGGCTTGCTCATGTCGGCAGGCTTGCCATCCGGCTTGGGGATGGCAGGAGCGTCGGCTGCCGTGGAGGGCAGGCTGAAGGCCGCTGCGGCGATGACGGAGAGTGTGAGTGTGGACTTGATCATGTTGGTTCGTATCATAGTTATTTGTGGTAATTTTTTCGAGATCTATCGGGTGCTATCACTTTATTATTTTGGCGCGGCGGCGTTGAGTCGGGTGGCCATCTTGCAAAGACTTTCAGGCGATCATAGATAATCTAGCAGTGGACGGCCTTCGAGGATGGCGCGCAGACCGATGAGCGGCATGGAAAGTGAGCCGAGAAAATCCGCCGGGCCGCCGGGCTTGCCGTCGGCGTCGATGAATTCGTGACGTTTGAACTTCTCGAGGTTGTCCACGAGGTCTTGGGCAAGTTGGAGCGCGAAATCAGGATCGGCCTGTGCCAGGGCGGGCAGCACAAATCCGGTGCCAGTCGCCCAGAAACCCTGGTTCTGATAGCCCATGGCGGTGGTGCCGGGCCAGCCCTCGGCATACGGCGTCTGGCGCGTGCAACCGCGGGCAAAAATCGCAGCGCGATGCTTGAGAAAGGATTCGGCGATCACTTTGCGTTGCCCGGCGTTGGCCAGAGACCAGGCAAGGCCGTTGCCCCAGACGTCGAAGCCTCGCCCAATTTTGGTCGCACCCACGTAGCCGCCGATTTCCTCGTCAAACAAACGATGCAGGTTTTCACCGATGCCGTCGGCCTTTCGTCGCCAGTCGGTGATGGTTTCCGCGGAGAGTTCTTTTTCAAACAAGTCTGCGGCGCGTTCCAGGCCACGTTTCATCACGAGGCTCGTCATGAGCACGAGGCCGTTCAATTTGATGGAGTCGTAGAAGCCGAAAGCCACCGTGCTGCGCTGCGGATTATTCCAGACCAGACCGAAGGAAAAATGCAAGCGGGCAAAGCTGCGTTCGAGCAGTTTTGCCCAATCTTTCCGGCGCGGAATCTCGATGCCCGCTGCGTCGGCGTGACTCAGGAGCCGTGTCCACGCAGCAGGCAGATGCAGGGTCATTTCCTCGCTCATGGGTCTGGAGTTCCAGGGGCCGGGACTCATGACCGCCGTTCCATCGAACTCGATCCGATCCGCCACGACGGGCAAATCCACCATGGCATCGGTTAGCCAAGCGATGGTGTCGTGCATTACGGGGGTTTTCTGCAATTCGGGCAGGCCGATGTGTGGCCAGGTGAAATCATCATGCCAGAGACCGTTATAGTGATTACTGGCGCAGGGCCGTAACAGTTCGCGACCGTCAATCTTCACGCGGCATACGCTGTAAAGCTCGCGCATTTGCGCGGCGAGGGCGTCATACATCGGCCGGAACTTGGGGTTGGGTGGAAGGCTTGCAGGAGCAACACCAGCGGCCGTGATTGCGGGGGCGGCGAGCATCTGCGGGGCGGCCATGACGCCTGCCACGGCGGTCCCAGCAAGGCGGAGATACTCACGGCGGGAGATATGATGGTTCATGGTTAAAATCGGTATTCCACACCCGCAATTCAACTGAGGAGCTGCTTGATCGGGCCGAGCTGATCAAGCTTCAAGCGGGACATTTCCAGATCGAGGTCGCCGCAGTGTTTGATTGGATTTTCATGGGCGTTCAGAAGAGTGGTGTACCAGTTGCCGAGGGTCTTGTCTCCTTCGGTGGCATGAGCGGTGGTTGGAATTTTCTGAAAATGGCAGTCGCCTGATTTAAATGACAAGTTCTTTGATCAAGCCGGTCTGGTCGCCTTTGAGCGCAGGATCCAAGGCACCATAGTGCTTGATTGGATTACCATTTACGTTGAGAAGGGTAGTGTACCAATTACCAAGAGTCTTGTGGCCCACCGTGCCCCAGTAAGGAAGGCGCATGTAGCGACGACCGAGGTTGAGCTTGGTGTTGCTGCCGGCCATCACGATGAACGGGTATTCCGTGCCGTGGCTGTGATGGGTTTCTCCGTTGTCCGGGAAATAGAAGATCATGGTGTTGTCAAACATGGTGCCGTTGCCCTCACGCACGCCCTTGAGACGGGTGACGATGCGGTCCACCAAGGTCATGTGATGAGTATTGGTGCGGTGTCTGATCTCAAGCGCATCGACCCCGGCGATCACCTTGCCGTGGCCCACGTCGTGCATGTTGACCTTTTCCTTCTCCATGCCGGTGATGCCGGTGTATTCGTGACCAAGCTCGTCCACCGTGAAGGCCGCGACATTGGTCAACCCTGAAATCAACGAAGCGAGGAGCACTTCAACATGACCGATCTGGCGGTCGAAGGTGCTCATGTCTTTGTTTAAATATTTGTCATCCAGTTTGGGGATATACTGGCGGACCACATCGGCCATGAGATCGACCTTGCGGTTTTTTTCACGGATGTCCTCGATCGAGTTGGCATAGTTTCCGACCTTGTTTCGCTCAATACCCTGCAGGTGCTGAGCCAGCCCGGATTGGTTGGCGGCGGCGAATTCCAAGACCTTGCGTTCTAACTGATACTTGATCTGCCCATCCTTGGTGTTGGCCACCGATTTGAATATCTCATCCACGGCGATCTTGGGACAACCAAAGGCGTAGTTCGGTTGCTGTGGACCGCGTGCAGAAAAACCCTTCGCGATGCCGTCGAGGCTGCCACGGGCATTGCCACCGCCGGTGGGAAAACAGGCCAGTTCGATGTGTTCAAGAGGGGAGGGGAAAAGTTTCGCCAGTTCGAAGTCCACGGTGGCCCACTTGATCGAACTAAGACGCTCATTCGCCATGTAGGCACCGAGTGAGGAACACCACGAGTGGTGGCCGGTGGTGCACATCTTACCGGAAAGTCCTTGGAGGATAGTCAGGTTGGCCTTGTGTTTTTCCAGTGGACCCATCCAGTCGGGAAGCTGGTGTCTATCGAGATCCACTTCGAAAGGCAGGTTCTTGTCTTCTAACGCCTGCTCCTGCGGCCCCAAGGTCGGTGGCACCACGCTCTTGGGGAACAGGCCATTGCCTCGGTGCATGAAGATGAAGCGCATGGGCGGATTGCCCGGATTTGCCACGCTCATTTGGGCAGCGGATAGATTTGGAATGATGCCGGGTAGGGAAAGTCCGCCCATGGCAAGAAATGCATTCTGGATGAAGTCGCGTCGGTTTTGCATCGTATGGGTATCTTGCTGCGTGGAAATTCTGAAAAATGATTTTTCGGGTGGGCTTACTTGCGATATATAAACGAATCCGAGGTAAGTAGCGAGACAATAACTGCCTTGAAACTGCCACCACTGCCGACGTAGGCTTTGTCGGCATCAATCAGGGTCTTGGAGTCGGAAAGCATTTCATTGCGCCCCATGTAGAAACGGAAGGCGTAGCGGATGATCGACTGGCGGGCCCGCACGGACTTCGCCAGTTTTGCAATCATATCGAGCGCGTCCGTGACATCGCCATCCAGCTTGGGGTCGCCGGTACTGTCGAGCGCCCCGTGGGCATTAACCGGAAGTGTCTGATAGACATTGAGTCGCTGGTCGGCTGTTTTTCCAACAACCTTTTCGGGATATTCCAGAAACTCCTCAATCCGATAACGGCCGAAGTCATCGAAGATTTCAAAGGGCAGCCCGAGCGGGTTCATGAATTGATGGCATTTCATGCACTCCGGTTCCTGAGTCTTCACTTCGAGACGCGAGCGCAGGGTCTTTTCATGATTCTCCGGGATGACGGCATCCACGGTGATCGGGATGTCAGGAACACGTCCCGCTAGCAACTTTTCACGCACCCATCGGCCGCGGGTGACGGGATCGTTCTGGGTGTTTTTGGAATGCGCGATCAGCCACGCTGGATGGCTGAGGATTCCCTTGCGGTTGGCGATTTTGAAGGGTTGCTTGACCGGGTAGTCCCAAAATTTTCCGTTACCCACCTTGGGGTCGAATTGAGTGGATTTCCAACTTCCATAACGACCAATGTCTGGAGTGGAGGGAAGACCATAGAAGGGAGCGTGATGGAAGGTGTATCCATGTGCCCAAGGAACTGTTGTGAATGGAGTCCGACCTTGTCCGAATGACTCTTGGAAATACAGCATGAAGTTCTTTAACTCTCCGGGTCGCGTGGCATCTAACGGCCGCATCGAAGATCGTGCTTTGATGAAGTCGATGTTCTTGTCTAGGACGCCTTGGGCATCGTTTCTCCAATCCGTATTCTTGAGGGCCTCGTAAACCTCGCGCCATTCCTTGATGATCTTCGCCCCCTCTTCATCAGTCTTGTCATGATAGACGAAAAACTCATCGGTGGTGAGGAGGTTTTCAAAAAGGTTCTGATCCTTCTGTAACAGCCAATCGACCACCCGGTCTGCCTCATCCACCATGAAGCCGGGAGACGCCAAAGTCCCGCGGTCGGGATTGCGGTAAATGCCACCACCGCGTTCGGTGTCTTTGAAGACTTTTGTTGCATTCGGATAGCCGAAGAACTCGCGGAAAAACCGCACGATCTTCGGGTGAGAGGTGACGTGGGACGTTAAATGCATCCCACTGACGCTCGGGTCAATCTGGCCGCTGTAATAGGTTTTATCCTGTAGCAGACGTTCGACCTCCCGTTTGTAATCCTCCTTGGAAACCAGCTTGCCGGATTGGGCAGCGTTGATCAGTGCCGCATCCGGCCCCCGGTCCCCCAAGGCATAGGAAATGGAGTAGGCACCCTCGCGGGGAGATAGCATTTTCCTACCCGATAGATCCGCCGAGCCAGCACCGAACTCCAACCGATAGAGAAACTCCGATTCCAAAAGTACAGCCTCTAACATTTTCTGAAGGCCCTCGGTATTGCCGCCGATGGCAATGGTGGAACGCGTGAGATCCAGATACTTTTTAAGCTCTACATCGGTCGGCTTCCGCCGCAGGACGCGATCAAATTGCGTCTCAATGGCGTCGGTCATTTCCTTGTCCGTCGGCACAGACTTTTTCAGAATGATGGATTCAAAAACGGCAGGCGTCTCTTTGGGCGACCACTTGTCCTTCGGGTCGGGAAAATCCGTGGCCTGGATTTCACCGGCCTTCACCCGCGCCGGTCGGATCTGCTTGGTAGAGATCCATTCCGCATTGGTCATCATCACTAGCAGGCTGCCACCATCCAAGAGATTTGTATCGTAATCGCGGACGCCCGAAGTATCCGGCTGCACAAAAGGATTGGTCACTCCATACATCGGCTGCGTCCGGTCTTTTCCTTCGAGCTTGAAAACGTCGAGCACGCGTTGTTCAAAAATCTGCGGACTTACTAACCAGCGCCGCGCTGGCGTGTAGGGAGCGTCCTTGATGGCACCGCTGAACAACTTGCCGTGATCGATGGCGTTGCCGTAGCCAGGGTAGCGCAGTTTATCCTCCAGCTTCGAGGCATTGTTCGCGTGGAGGTCCTCGGAAATCCATGCGAGCAGCCGCTTGCGTTCCTCATCCGTGGGCTGCGTCTTCTTTTTCTTGGGCGGCATCTCCTCGAAATACACCTTCTCCTGCATCCGGTTCATCAAATCGAGCCGCGCGGTCAGGGACAGTTCGCTTAAATTATCCAGCCGGATATCCCCCTTCTGCGTCGTATCATCGTGGCAGTCATAGCAGTAAGTCTCTAGCAGATTTCCCGCCTCCTTGGGCAGCACCATAGTCGTACCCGGGCCGGCGGCGGCGGGAAGAACGACGGAGGCCAGTGCGATGATAGTTAAAACGGATTGGCAGGTTATGGTAATCAAGCCATCATATGGGGAAAACTCGCAATTTCTGAAATCCAGATAATCCCCCTGTCCGCCCACCGGGCTTGTCTCGAAGCCGAGTTTCAGTAGAATTCGGACCACACGGTTGATGGGAGATCGCTTTCGCACGCGAAATGAATACCGTGGATCCGTTGAGATTTTTCTGAACACTTGCGAAAAAGTGACGCTTTTATGCGACAATTTGATGAATGAGTCGGAAAAGCTGATTCGTCTTGTGGAAGCGGTGTGACTGGAAGTGGTGGTGGCGAGATAATCGGCGATTTGTGCCGCTCTGCTAGAGCTGCTAGTGTCCGCACTAACGCTTCCTCTGAGAAGAGGGTGCCGCTCTTGTCTCGACGGCGAAGATAAAACAGCACGACAAAAGGTGGCGTGGCCATAGCCATCACGATGCCAAAAAAAACATAGGAGTGGCCGAACCAGCTAACATTGAAAATGGCAAGCAACCAAATCAACACGATGATCCAGAAGACGAAGCAGAGCATGAAACCATAGGTGGCGATCACTTGAGGCACTCAGGCTGCGATGCTAATTTCAATGGCAATCACAAGATTTTCATTCACATCTCGCTTCGCGGGCGAGATGAATCTCGCGCTCCGTGAAGCGAGGTCAGGCGGGGGCACCGATGGCGCCTGGGATGGGGCCGGGGCCTTCGGGACGGTCATCTTCGACGGCCTTGGGCACGGGCTTTTTCTTGAGTTCGTCCGGGACGGGCGGCGGCTTGGGGGCGGTAGGCGGGTTGCGCATTTCTCCGAAGTCGATGATGTCGCGGAGGTGAGAGGCGTCGAGGGTTTCGAATTCGAGCAGGGCCTTGGCGATGATTTCCACCTTGTCGCGGCCCTCGTTGAGGATGCGCTCGGCGATCGCGTAGGCGTCGTCGATGAAACGCTTGATTTCCTCGTCGATGACCTTGGCGGTGTTCTGGCTGTAGTTGGCGCGGCGACCGCCCATGTCGCCACGGCCAAGGAAGACGGGTCCGTCGCCCTCGCCGTATTCGACCATGCCGAGCTTATCACTCATGCCCCATTGGCAGACCATGTGGCGGGCGAGTGCGGTGGCTTGGCGGATGTCGCCGGATGCGCCGTTGGAAACGTCGTCGCTATGGAACGCTTCGGCGATGCGGCCACCCATGGTGACGATGAGGTCGGAGAGAGCCTCCTTTTTCTGGGTCGAGTATTTATCGCCTTCTGGCAGCATCATTGTGGCACCTAAGTAAGGGCCGCGAGGGATGATGGTGACCTTGTGGAGCGGATGGGTATCGGGCAGCACCATGTTCAGGTAGGCGTGGCCGGCTTCGTGCCATGCGGTGCCGGTTTTTTCCTTATCGGACATCGCCATGCTGCGGCGTTCGCGGCCCCAACGGACCTTGTCGCGGGCCTCTTCCATCTCGTCGAGGGTGACTGCAGATAGCCCACGGCGAGCCGCTAACAGGGCGGACTCGTTGATGAGGTTGGCGAGTTCCGCGCCAGAAAATCCTGGGGTGCCTTTGGCGATTTTCGAGAGATCCACACCGGCGGCGAGTTTGATTTTCTTCACATGGACGCGGAGGATTTCCTCGCGGCCATTCACGTCGGGTAGGGAAATCGTGACTTGGCGGTCAAACCGGCCGGGGCGCAGGAGTGCTGGATCGAGCACGTCCGGCCTATTCGTTGCGGCGATGATGATGACGCCTTCTTGGGTGTCGAAGCCGTCCATCTCGACGAGCAGTTGGTTGAGCGTCTGCTCGCGCTCGTCGTGGCCGCCGCCCATGCCGTGGCCGCGATGGCGACCGACGGCGTCGATTTCGTCGATGAAAATCAGGCAGGGCGCGTGTTTGCGGCCTTGTTCGAACATGTCGCGGACGCGGGAGGCTCCCACGCCGACAAACATTTCCACGAAGTCCGAGCCGGAGATCGAGAAGAACGGCACGTCCGCCTCACCGGCGATAGCGCGGGCTAACAGCGTCTTGCCGGTGCCGGGTGAGCCGACCATCAGGACGCCCTTGGGGATCGAGCCGCCGAGTTTCTGGAACTTGCGGGGATCGCGGAGGAAATCGACGATTTCAAAGAGTTCTTCCTTGGCTTCCTGAATACCGGCGACGTCCTTGAAGGTCACCTTGTTGCGGTCCATCGTGAGCAGGCGGGCCTTGCTTTTGCCGAACGACATGGCACCGCGCCCGGCGGATTTCATTTGCTGGCGGAACAGGAAAAACAGAATGCCGATGATGAGGAGAAACGGCAGGAAGGTGAAGAGTGCGCTGCTGAGGTAGTCCTTGCTGGTATCACAAACGGCCTTTTTTTCATTCACCAGCTTTTTCAGGTCATCGCCTTGGATGGCGGTGGAAACGGGGACCGTGAACTGCGCAGCAGGTTGGGCCTTTGCCGGATCTGAGGGTACAGGTGCGACGGGAATTTTGCGGGTGCCGACGATGACGGCGTCGTCAGAGCCCGCAGTGGTGACGACACGGAGGGCGTTTCCGGGGTCGTTGATATCGACCGATTTCAAAGCGAGAGCCTTTCGGAACTCGGGCAGGGAAAGTGTCTCGAGATCACCCTCAAGCGGCTTCTCGGCGGCGGCATTGATCTGCTGGATGCGGAGGTTATTACCGAGTAGCTCTTTAATTTCATCGCGCTGGAGGGCGAAATTCACGGGCACGCGGAAGTCCTTTTTCTGCGTTTCCGCCTTGGTGTCGGTGGTTTCCGGGATGATCCAACCGGTGATGGTGGCGTCCAGTGAGGTTTCGTGGGTGATGATCTTGAGCGGTTGCTTCGAGTTATCGAGGACGATGCGATCCTGATCCATGGCCTGCCGGAACTCGGAATAGGTCATTGATTTAACCGCCTTGTTGGTGAGGGGATTAAGGAATGCGACTCCAAGAATCAGTGTTGCAACGCTGAGCAGGGCGAGCAGCCGCCAGTTGAAGCCATTGGCATCGCCGGGCGTGCGGTTCGGACTGTTAGGCGGCGGAGTTGAGTTCGGTGAGTCAGACATGGTGAGCGGTAAAAACCCGGATGGAAGGGGACGGTGTGATGTTAGCCACGCGGTTAGCAGCCGTCCGGGAGTGATTGAGGATACCGTAAGGAGGTGAAAAGCAAACCCCTTTTTTGCACGAGTCTTGCGGGTGGGTCCGGGGTCTGCCAAGAAAGCGGGCGTGAAATCAGCCGTGCCCCCGAAAGACCCGCCGCTCGCGCCCCGGTGGCGGGTGCATTTGTTGCGCTGGTTGCAGGCGATTCCCGGGGTGGGGCGGCTGCGTGCGCTGCGGCCTGGGACGGATGCGCATGTGGGGGTGCTGGTGGATGCGTTCGCGGCCTTTGCGACGCTGGATGCCGAGTTGAGCACGCTGGAGGCGGACCTGATCCTGGACATGCTGCGCAGTGCGTTTCCCGAGGTGGACCACGGTTGGCTGGGCAGGCGACTGCAGCGGGCGGTGAGAAACCCGCAGCCCTTGCAGGGATTGGCGGTGGAGTTGAAGGACAGTTTCGACGATGCTGGAAAACTGGCGCTTGGCTTGCAATTGTTCACGCTGGTGGATGCGGCGGGGCGGTCCGAACGGAACCGGACGAGCTTCGAGGTTTTCATGCGGCGGCTGGGTCGGCCGGATTACGGGGTGGCGATTCTGCGGGAAATGCGGGGCGACGCTGGGCTGCCTGCCGACGAGGATCTGCCGTTCGAGCGGTTGGTTTTTGGCATCGAGGGTGCGGATGTGATATTGCCCCCGGCGGCGAGCGATCACGAGTTCCGGGTTTACCGGGCGGGGGATCTGATTCTCGTTAGAAATACGGGTGTCGCACCGCTTTGGATTCGTGGGCGCTCGGTGGAGACCGGGTCTTTCCTGCGGATGCGCGAGCGGCAACCGCTGGTGGTGCCAGGCTGGACGCTGAGTCATGAAGATCTGATGTTTTTCCTCGATGTAAAAAGGACAGGCAACACTCCGTCGATCTATCTGGAGTCGGGCGAGGCTGGCCTAACAGCCGAGCGCACACGGGGCCGCCAGAGTGCGTTGCGGGTCAGTTTTGGCCTGCAGGCGGTGGTCGAGGCGCTGCGGGATACCGAGCTTCATGCGGGCAGCCGCGGGCCTTTGAAAAAGGGCGATGTCGTGATTTGCCGGAATCATGAGCGGCTGGGCGATGCCTCGGGGGTCAGTCTGCTCATCAACGAGCTGCGCCGCCGGGCCACGCAGTCCGGGCGGCGGTTCCGGTTGGCGGGGGACCGGCAAGAGTATTTGGTTTCCAACGATGCGGCGTCGCTCTCGGCGGGGGATTTGTTGTTAGGCTCGAAATTATCCCCGAAAACCGTCTTGTTCATTCGCTTCGACGAACAGCGGGCGGAGGGCGAGTTGGTCATCCGTGAAAGCCACGGGCCGATCCTTGTGGACGGCGTTCCGGTGCGGCAAACTGCGGCGCTGCGGGATGGCTCGCTGATTCGGCTATCCGGCAGTCAAGCGGTGCGTTGCCGCTTTAGCGAGGGCTTTTTGGATGAGGAGCGGACGCTGATAGAATCGTTGCAGGTGGAGGATTTGATTCATGACTTCGGGCCGGACGCACGGGCGCTGGATCATGTGAATTTCGAGGTGAAACGCGGCGAAATGCTCTGCATCATCGGTCCGAGCGGCAGTGGTAAAAGCACGCTGCTTGCCGTTCTATCAGGTCAGCGCGAACCCACGCGCGGCAATGTCAAACTGAACGGCATCCCGCTTTATGAACGGCGTGAGCAACTAGTTCCGTTCATCGCGCACATGCCGCAGGAAGAGGCGCTCAATCCCCAGCTCACGGTCCGCGAGCACCTGCGCCACGCCATCACGATCCGTCGTCCGGCGCTATCTTTGGCAGAACATGAACGGCGCGTGGATAGCGTTCTAGCAGAACTTGGCTTGCAGTCGATCGCCCGCCGCCGGGTGGGGGCGGCGGGTGAGAAAACGATCTCCGGTGGCGAGCGTAGCCGCTTGAATCTCGGAGTGGATCTTGGCAGCCGGGCCGAGGTATTCCTGTTCGACGAGCCGATTTCCGGCCTCTCTTCTAAGGACTCCGAGCACGTCGCGGAAACCTTGCGTTCGTTGGCACGTGAAAAAATCGTGATTGCCTCTCTGCATCGACCGGGAGCGCCGGTGTTGCGGTTGTTCGACAAGGTGCTGTTGTTGGACAGCGGTGGGCGGCTCGCCTACTTCGGCACTCCTGCGGGCATGGTGGGTTATTTCCGTGATGCCTGTGAGGAACTGGCTATATCCCACCCATCGGTGACTGCGAAATCGCCGCTGGGCGCAGACTTCGTGTTTGATGTGTTAGAGACGCCCTTGAGCACCATCGGCGGAGGCTCAAACACCGGCGCGGCGCGGCGCTTCCCGCCGTCGTTCTGGCAGGAGCGTTTCGAGAGCGTGGATCTGATGCGCTCCCTGCAACTCGGAGGCGGCCCGGGGTCCATGCTCGGCGAGCATCGGGAAGGAGATCGGCTGCCGGTGCCGCCGAAGCCGATCCGCAGGTTCCGCGCCGTAATCGCGGTGTTTGCGACCCACTTCTTACGCTCCTTACTCTCGAAACTTCGGAATCGTGGAACGGTCTATAGCACCTGTCTGGAGGCACCGCTGTTAGCCGGGTTGATCGCGCTCACCCTGCGCTCTTCGCCCGGTGGGGCTTATCAATTTTCCACTGCCCTACACATCCCGGCTTATCTGTTTCTGAGTGCCACAGTAGCGATGTTCCTAGGTCTGACTAACTCCGCGACCGAGGTGCTCCGCGACCGTCCGATCCTCCGCCGCGAACGGAATTGCCAACCGGGAGCGGGTTCCTATGTGATGGCGAAATTTTCCGCGCTCGGCCTCGTCGCCGCGATTCAGTGCCTCGCCTATCTGGTGGTGGGAAACTACTTTTTAGACATCACTGGCATGTTGCCCTATCTGTGGTTGTGGATGACTCTAACGGCGTGGACCGGCACCGGCATGGCGCTCGTCGTTTCCGCCTGCGTGAAAACCGAACGCGCGGCTCTCACAGCGGTGCCGCTACTGTTAGTCCCGCAGATGTTGTTAGCCGGAGCCTTGGTGCCCTATCGGGAAATGAACCGTGGCCTGTTCAGCGTGGATTCCATCCGCGACCGTGGCGGCGTGCCGGTGCCAGCGGCGATCATGCCGCTACGCTATGCCTACGAGGCGATGATCGTCGCCCAGGCCACGCGCAACCCGTTCGAGACCGAGCGCCTGCGATTGCAGAATCGCATTGATGGCATCCGCTCTCTGGAAGTGCCGATGACGCCCGGACAGGTCGAGCGTTTTGATCTGGTGAAAGAGGGGCTGCGACGGCTGTTAGCCAGTGGCGCGACCACCGAGGAGGAAGCTGAGAACCTGGTTACGCGCATTCGACGCATCGCTCTGTCAGGGACGCGGATCGAGGTGGAGACGATGAAAGTCTGGCCGGAAAACGCCCCGGATGCCCGCCCTGCGTCCGAGTTTTTCGTCAACGAGCGGATCGACCTGTTAGTTAGGGAGGCCGAGACTTTCCGGGAGGACTACCGCAACAAGGACCGCCGCATCATTTTCCACGCGCTTAAAAAGCCGATCCCCTTCATGACCGAGAAGATCGGCAAGACGTCACAGGCCTATGTGGAACGCGATGATGAGATCGAAACCCAGAAATATTGTGGAATCGTTCTAGCGGTTTTCATCATTGGCTGCGGCGCGGCTTCAACCCTGATTCTATCCAGGCAGAATCGACAAACGAAATAGGAAACTGCAATTTGCCACTGCCTACCGCGCGGTTTCGGAAATCACGGCTTTGCGCTTGGCGGCGACGGACGACCGGTCACAATCGCGCCAGTGAACTCAGCACCACTTGGAATTTTCGACTCGGGGGTCGGCGGACTAACCGTCGTCAGGGCCGTGCAAGAGCTTTTGCCCGCAGAAAATATCCTGTATCTCGGCGACACCGCGCGCCTGCCTTATGGCTCGAAAAGCCCGGAAACGATCCGCCAGTTCGCCGACGAGGACGTGCGGTTCCTCATTTCAAAAGGCGTCAAAGCCGTCGTCGTCGCCTGCAATACTGCGACGGCCCATGCCTTGCCGAGTCTGCTAGAAAAATACCAGATTCCCATTCTTGGCGTGATCGAGCCGGGCGTGGAAGCCGCCTTGGCCAGCCCGAATGTCCAGCGCATCGGCATCATCGCCACGCGTGGCACGATCGGTTCCCACGCCTACCAACACGCCCTCGCCCTGCGGAAAACCGGTCTCATCATCCACGGTCAAGCGACCCCGTTGCTAGTGCCGCTGATTGAGGAAAACTGGCTCGACCATCCTGCCACCCGCCAGATTTTAAAAACTTATCTCGACCCGCTGGTTGAGAAGGGGATCGACACGCTGATGCTCGCCTGCACGCACTACCCGCTGCTGATTCCGGTCCTGCGGGAAATTTTACCGCAGGACGTGCGCCTTGTGGATTCAGCAACGACTTGTGCCGAGCACTTGAAACGCGAACTCACCCGACTTGATCTTCTTGATACCTCTGCCCGCGAAGGCTCGCTGGAACTCCATCTAACCGACCTTTCCGAGGAATTCGAGGCACTCGCCCGCCAGTTTCTCAAAAAATCCCCCGGTCGCATCCAGCGCGCGATCCTTGGCGGCTAGTGCTTGGGTTTAGTCTTGATTCGTTCCAAATCCCCGGAACACTTTGTCGTTTCCAAGCCTCTAAAAATCACCATGAAACTATTTGGAACCGACGGCATCCGCGGCAAGGCGAACGAATTTCCCATCACCCCGGAAGTGGCCCTTCGCGCTGGCAAGGCGGTGGCCCAGGTGCTCCGTTCATCCGGTCACAATCGCAACCGCGTGGTCATCGGCAAGGACACTCGTATTTCTGGCTACATGCTGGAAACCGCTCTAACCGCTGGCCTCGTTTCCATGGGCATGGACGTCCTGCTGCCCGGCCCGCTGCCGACCCCGGCCATCGCTCACCTAACAAAATCGATGGGTGCCGCTGCCGGAATCATGCTGACCGCCTCCCACAATCCTTACGAGGACAACGGTCTGAAAATCTTCGGCCCCGACGGTTACAAGCTCTCCGATGCGTTAGAGGAAATTATCGAGCGTCACATCCTCGGCGTCGAACCCGAGCCACGCGCGATGACCCCGGAAAAAATCGGCAAGGCCTATCGCATCGACGACGCTCGTGGCCGCTACATCGAGTTCGCCAAACACACCGCCGACAATATTTCCCTCCACGGCCTGAAAATCGTCGTCGATTGCGGCCACGGCGCGGCCTACTTCATCGCTCCACTCATTTTCAAGGAACTCGGCGCAGAAGTCATCAAGCACGGCTGTGAGCCAGACGGCATCAACATCAACGACAAATGCGGAGCGCTTCACCCGCAGACGGCTGGCGAACTCGTGCGCCAACACGGTGCGGACCTCGGCATTTCCTTCGATGGCGATGCCGACCGCGTGATCTTCACCGACGCCACCGGGACCCCGATTTCCGGCGACCGCATCCTCGCCCTCGTCGCCCTGTCATTGCAAGAACAGGGAAAACTCCGTGGCAACAGGATGGCCTGCACCGTGATGAGCAACCTCGGCTTGCACGAAGCGATGAGGAAATCCGGCATCGAGGTCATCACCACTGCCGTCGGTGATCGCAACGTCATCGAAGCCCTCCGCGAAAAGAGCGGCTCCTTCGGTGGGGAAAACTCCGGCCATCTCATCTTCGCCGACCACGCCACCACTGGCGACGGCATTCTCAGCGCCCTCCAAGTCCTGAGAGTCATGAAGGAAAAAAAAGCGACCCTCGCCGAACTCGCCGCCTGCATGCGCGAGTTTCCCAGCGAACTCGTCAATCTCAAAGTCGCCTCCAAACCCCCACTCAGCGGGCTTGTTAGCATTCAAAAACTCATCAAAGAAGCTGACTTCGCTTTCGGGGATGCCGGTCGCCAACTCATCCGCTACTCCGGCACCGAGAATAAAATCCGCATCCTCGTCGAACATCGTGATGCAGAAATGGTCGCCGATTGGGTCGGGAAATTTACCGCGGCGGTGAAGGTGGAAATTGGAGTGCCGGGGTGAGCCGGTGATGAGTTGGTATCTGTTAAACAGGTCGATGCTGTTTGACTATCCCACCTCGGGTGGCGGCGCAGGGTGCGGAGGGGCATTGGGATTCATCGCAGGCTGGTTCTACTTGGTAAGCCCGTTCGCTGTGCTGTCGGCCCTTTTTCTTCTGGGAAGGGCAATCATCAGATGGGGCGGCAGTATTTCGGCCAAGCATCCCCGGAAAAATCCTTGAATGACGTGCGAATCATTGAAACAATACGTCATGTCGAAGTTGACTCTCCACGTTCCCGAGGAATTGGTCTCCGCTGCCAAGAATGAGGCGGCGTTGCGGCGGGTGTCCGTATCCAAGCTCGTATCAGATTATTTCGCCTGCCTTGCTGCGAACAATACCGCTTCGACAAAAGACGCGGCGCACGAACTCGCACCGAGAACCAGCCGACTGGCAGGATGCATTCCCGATGCGGACATGGAGGAGTATGTTGATTATTTGGAGCGAAAGCATTCATGAAAGCTCTGATCGACACCAACGTCATCGTGGATGTGCTAACCCGACGGGAGCCCTTCTTCGATGATTCCTCACTCGTGCTGGATCATGCCGAACGGGGTGATTACGTCGCTTGGGTTTGCGCGACCACCGTCACGACGGTTTTTTATCTAACACGGCGTCACCTCGGCACGGCCGCCACAGTGGTAAAGCTCAAGGATTTGACTGCGATATGCGCAATCGCGCCAGTCAATGGTGCAGTGATCGATTCGGCCATCAATAGCTCTTTCACGGATTTTGAAGACGCGGTACTGAATCATTCGGCGGTGATCGTCGGCGCGGACTGCATCGTGACGCGCAACGGAGCGGATTTTCGTGAATCATCGCTTCTGGTCTATTCTCCGGCCCAGTTTCTCGCCGCGCTGAACCAAAAGCAGGCGGAATCATAATGAGGGTGGCCGCATCTATTTCGTAATTCTAAAAACATGCCTCTCTTCACCACCCGCGCCATCCAAGATTTCCCCATCGGCGGAATACCACTGCATTTGCATCATCGACTGCTGAAAAATGGCCCCTTCGAACAGCTTTTCATCCATTCACAGGCTTGGCTGGATGCCAAGGACGCCGCCCAGTTCACGAATCCGGCGGTGAAATCCTTGGTCGATGACCATGGCATGGCCCTTGCATGGCTCGGTGTAGAGCCTGATCTGAAGGCATCCGCATTGGTCACCTGTTCCTTTCTCATCCGCCACCCATGGGATCTGTTGCGTGCAAACGAGCAGTTCATCGCAAAACTAACTTCACCGATTCTTCTCGGCGATGTCCACCCACTCGCGGTCATCGAAGGCATCGTCCATATCGGCGCAGGCACGCGCATCCTCCCCGGCGTCTTCATTGAGGGCAATGTTATCATCGGCAAAAACTGCAAGATCGGACCTAACTGTTATATTCGCGGCAATACTTCCATCGGCGACAACTGCCACATTGGCCAATCTGTCGAAATCAAAAACTGCCTGATTTTATCTAACACCAACGTCGGCCACCTCTCCTACATCGGCGATTCTGTGTTAGGCGAAAAAGTCAATCTCGGTGCCGGCACCACCACCTCCAATCTCCGCCACGACGGAAAAAACCACCGCTCCATGGTCGGTGGTGTGCTCATCGACACCGGTCGCCGCAAGTTCGGCGCGATCATCGGCGACGGCGTGCACACCGGCATCAATACTTCCATTTACCCCGGTCGCAAACTGTGGCCAAATACCAGCACGCGCCCCGGCGAGATCGTCCAGCA
>JANXMQ010000219.1 GCA_025354565.1 Akkermansiaceae bacterium | reverse complement strand
CTTAGAGCTAAAAACTCGACCAGTCTCAATAAGGTGGGTTTTAAGGGGGGCTATTCTCAATTCAACGCCAACTCAGGTTGATCAAAATTCGTACAGCCGATTCTCAGCGCGTTAACTCGCTAAGTCCGACAGGCTGCTAGTGGTTGTGAACTCTTCGCAGAGCTAGCAACGGCAACTATAGCGATGATTATGATCAGCACGATGAATTCTGGCATTCCGATTGGTCCCATAGTTTTGGTGTGTTTTGTTTTGTGTTTTTGGCGAACAGAGGAATTAGTAGGATGTCGCGGAGTGATATCCAAAGTAATTCTTCGGAGCAGGCTGCACCGCGAATCCTTGATCTGACAAAGATGATCTGAGGGAACGTGCGTATATCAAGTGGATTTGGTCGGGGCTTTAGACGCGACCTGCGCTGGCTGATATGATTACGATTGGGCGGAACCGGCTCACGCTTGAGCGATGGTGATATCAGGGGTGGAACTGTGGCGGGGATGATGTCATAAGCCGTTGATTTTAGGGGAAGATTTCCAAGGATCGTGGGTCTATCCGGGGAAATCGGGGGTGGCGTTTGGGGGGGATATGATCTAGCGGCTATTACGGGTCTGAGGACAAAGAGACGACGACAGAGAGACAGGCCTTTAATCATGGGCCTTTTACCATGCTGGCTTGATTTCGAAGCACCCCGAAAGTGAGGATTCACAGGCCCGGATGGACAAATGTGGATTTGGACGTAAGATGCGCACCAACCGCCGACCATGTCATTTTTCGCCCTCATGCTTCCCGTGATTCCTGTGATGACGCTGGTGTGGTGGGTGTGGGCGGACCAGCGGATGCGGCGGATGGGGGTGGGGCGCGGCTGGCGCTGGGCACAGGTGGGGGCGATGGTGCTTTTTATGGCAGGATACGGCTGGATGATCGGCGAACGGAAGGGTTGGTGGGCGGCGGATGTGCCGGTGGATTTATACTCGCTCACGCTGCTGTGGGGGGTTCTTTTCCTGCCGCTGCTGGGACTGCCGACGATGCTGGGCTGGTCGTTCTGGACGCTGGGGAGACGCTTGCGACGGTGGCGAGTGCCGCTGAAGCGACCGGTGGTGGAGACGAGTGGGGGGAAATGGACGAGGCGGAAATTTCTAGGCGCGGCAGCGGTGAGCCTGCCGGTGGTTGGCACGTTTGGCACGGTGGTTTATAGTGTGCCACGGCTGTCGCGGTTCCGGGTGAGGGAGATCACGGTGGCGATTGCGGATTTGCCGCAGGCGCTGGATGGGATGCGGATCGCGCACGTGACGGATACGCACATCGGGAAATTCACGAATGCGCAAGGGCTGGATGAGATCGTGGCGGCGACGAATGAACTGGCGGCGGATCTGGTGCTTTTCACGGGGGATCTGATCGATAATAAACTGCGCGATTTACCGGCTGGGGTGGCGATGTTGAAAAAGATCCGGCCCGGGGCGGGGCTGTTCGTGATCGAGGGGAATCATGATCGTTTCGATAATGCCGAGGGCTTTGAAAAAGAAGTGCGGGCAAGTGGGCTGGCGCTGCTGCGGAATGAGGCGGTGACGGTGCAAGTGCGCGGCGTGCCGGTGCAGATTCTAGGGACGGTCTGGGCTTACGAGCGGGATGAAATCGAACAAGCGGTGGACAAGGTTGCGGCGCTGCGGGAACCGGGGGCGTTTCCAATCCTGATGGCGCATCACCCGCACGCCTTCGACCGGGCGGTGGAGCGTGGATTTCCACTCACCTTGTCTGGCCACACGCACGGCGGGCAGTTGATGCTCACCGAGGGGCTGGGTGCGGGGCCGGTGTTGTTCCGGTATTGGACCGGTCTCTATCAGAAGCTGGGCCACTCACTGGTGGTGAGCAATGGCATCGGAAACTGGTTTCCCCTGCGGGTGAATGCCCCGGCGGAAATCGTCCATCTAACGCTGCGGCGGGCGTGATGGGCGGAAATGCCGTTAGCGCCGGTTTGTCCACGCCTCGTTGCCATAGCGGGCGGCGATTCTCCGGGTGATTTCCTGCGGCGAGGGCAGGGGGGAAACGTGCTCCCACGCGCCTGACATCTGGGACGCGAGATGTTCCGCCCGTTTTCTGCTGGCTGCCTCATCCGCCCATGCCAACGCGACGGAACCCTGATGCAATAAGCCATCCCGACCCCGCCGTTGTCCGGCCCCCGCAAGCTTCCGGCTGTTCGAGCCAAGCAAATCATGACTCACGGGATTTTCAAAACACAGCTCTGCCCCGGTCTCATTGTCGCCCTCACTCAGCCTAGCAGAAATCCCCTCCACCGCCAGCGATTCCGAGAGCGCCGTATGGATTTCGCGATAGCTTGCGGCACCGCGCCAGTTTGCTAACGACTCGCCCCGCGGTGCCACTACCGTGTAAGTCCAATCCGCCCGATGATCGACTATTCCGCCGCCGGTCCAGCGCCGAACCAGGCTGACCCCGGGAAATAGTTTCCGCGCCTCGCCCATTTTCCCGAAATAACCGACACTCGCCCACTCGCCGGCCCAGCCATACACCCGCAAAACCGGCCTCACTGAGGTTGCCAGCAACCATTCGTCCACCGCCATCGCCTCCGGCCCAGACCGCTTTACAGGATCGATCCATAGCAATAATTTCTCAAACACCGCCATCTGCTGCCAGTCTTTCGCTGAAAACTTTAAACTGAAAACTGAAAACTGAAAAATTTCCCCGCCTTGCATTCCCGCCGTTGCCCGCCACTTTCTCGCCATGTCGCTCGCGCCGAAGCCCAACACCGCCCTGCTCATTGTCGGCCATGGTTCCACTGAAAATCCCGACTCCTCGACGCCCTATTTCGAACACGCCGATGAAATTCGCTCGCGAGGGCTGTTTGCCGAGGTCCACTGTTGTTTCTGGAAGGAGGAACCTTCGATGCGGGAGGCTGCCTACATGATCGACGCGGAGGAAGTTTACGTCGTCCCGGATTTCATCAGCGAGGGCTATTTCACTCAAGAAGTCATCCCACGCGAGTTCGAACTCAGTGGACCGACCACCCAGCTCCGAGGAAAAACCTTCCATTACTGCCTGCCCGTCGGCGTCCATTCGTCGATGACCGGGCTCATACTCCGCCGGGCCAAGGAAATCGCGCCCGACATCGACCCCGCCCTAACCACCCTGATCATCACCGGCCACGGCACCGGGCTGAACCAGAACTCGACCAAGGCGATCCGCGATCAGGTCGAGCACATCATCGCCTCCGGTGCGGGCTATGCCGCCGTGATCGACGCTTACATGGAAGAGCAGCCCTTCATCGCAGATTGGGACAAATTGTCGCAGACTCCAAACGTAGTCATCGTGCCGTTCTTCATCTCGGACGGCCTGCATTCCTACCAGGATATTCCGGTGCTCATCGGCATTGAAAACGAAGTCGGGGCCGCCGCCAGCCAGCGCGGAGTTTTCCGCCACAACCCCCATCACGTTCGTGGCAAGACACTTTACTACAGTTCGGCCATCGGCACCGAACGACTGTTGGCCGATGTCATTCTCGATCAAGTTTATGACTTCGATCATGTTCACAAAAAACTGTGATTCAGTGTTTTATATTTAATTTTAAATAATTCACATCAACACATGTCACTCGCTAAAAAACTGCGAAAGCTCCTCGAGTCTGGCGTCCATCGCATCGGCGAACTGGAGATTCAAACAGATGCTTCAAATAATCACTTCGTGCTCAGTCACCACCTCGATACGAGTCGGGCTGCCCAACCTACGTTCGGTGGATTGGTGCACCATGCCGGCCCGACGGACGCCCGGGAAATTTCCACTTACGCGGAGGACGGCAGCTATCGCTTTACCAAGGGCCAGGTGAATTTGAAACGCGGCTGGGTTATGACGCTCGAGAATGAGGAGGCGCTCCGGCGCGCGCTCGACCAATTTTACCCCGCCTGCGTTGGCCTGTTTATTGCTTGGCAAAACGGCGATTTGGAAATCGAAAACCTGCGTGACAAGCTCGCCCGCCAGACCGGCATGTATCGCTTCGCCCGCACGATCAGCGATGCCGGGGCGCAAAAGCTCGTCCAAGCCGTCTGCGGTCCGGCCCACCAATGTGCGAAGAAAATCCTCTGGCAGCTCAACCCCGTGACCCCGCTCGACGACAGCGAGGCCAGCCGCTTCAACGGCATCCCCGGCATGGTGCCTGAGTCCGAAGCCATTCCCCTACTCTGCCGCGAGGCCTGCAACCACTTCGTCGCTGAGTGCCGGAAAGCCGCGAAAGCCGAATTTGAAGCCACCGCCAAATCCCCATGATCCGAGAAGGTTCTGCGGATTACCTTGAACCACCCATCCACACTTTCTACCAACAGAAACATTCCGTAAAATTAAGCAAGATTCTGCTTGGCATCCCGCGCCGGATTTTGCAATTTCCGCGCCCGCCCGATTCTGGGCAACGCAAAAGACGCTTCAACCTCATGTCCGTATCCATCCGTCTCAACCGCAAGGGCACCAAAGACCGCCCTTACTATAAAATCGTTGCCGTTGACAGCCGCAAGCGCCGCGACGGACGTTTCATCGAGCAACTCGGCACCTATGATCCGCTGCTTGAAGGAACCAACTACACCATCGACCTTGCCATCGCCGACAAATGGCTCGGTGTGGGCGCAAAGCCTTCTGAAACCGTGAACAGCATCATCCGCAAGGCCCGCACCGCCGCTGCCAAGGTTTGATCGTTCTGCATTTTCCCAATTTTCAAAAAACCGTGTCCCTGCAAAGGAACACGGTTTTTTGTTAGTTTGAATTCCTTTTCATGTTCGATGTTCGCTCCCCTATCCCCTTCGAGCAGTTCATGGCCCGGGCCCTGCACGACCCGGAGCACGGCTATTATGCCCGGCGGATCAGCGGCGTCGGACGGCGCGGGGATTTCACCACCACCCCGATGCTCTCGGATGCCCCGGCCAAGGCCATCGCGGCGTGGGCCGCACTGGCCATGCGGGAAACGAGTTGCCGGAATCTGATCGAAATCGGACCGGGTGAAGGCGCGCTTGCCGCGGGAGTGTTGAAATTCCTGCCTTGGTCGCTGCGCTGGAAGACCCGGCTGCATCTGGTGGAAACGTCGATTCCCCTCACCCAGCGTCAACACGAGCGGCTTGGCAAGCGAGCGATTTGGCATCGCAGCATGACTGAGGCGCTGGCGGCATGTGAAGGCAGCGCGGCCATTTTCTCGAACGAACTGGTGGACGCCTTTCCGGTCCGCAGATTTCAGAAAACCGCTCTTGGCTGGCAGGAGCTGGCGGTGCGGTTCGACGGGCAACGGCGGGTCGAAGAAACGCTGCTGCCGCCCGCGACTCTGCCGGGCTCATCGGGATTCCTGACCTGCCACCCGGACGGCCAGTGGATCGAGGTGCATGAAACCTATCATCGCTATTTGACGGCGTGGCTGCCTCATTGGAAATCCGGGCGAATGCTGACGATTGATTATGGCGCAGCGGCGGAAAGCCTCTACCACCGCCGACCACGTGGCACCCTCCGTGCCTATTGGCACCAGCAACGACGGGAAGGTGTGGAAATCTACCAGCACCCCGGCCATCAGGATCTAACGGCGGACGTGAATTTCACCGACCTCGAAGCCTGGAGCCAACCATGGGCGAACGTGCGGCGGCTCACGAGTTTTGGTAAATTTCTCCAAACCCACGCAAATCCCGGCCACGCCCTCCTTGCCGAGGATGGCGCTGGCGGGGCCTTTCTGGTGCTTGACCAAGAATGTCGGCACTAACGGCGGTTTTCTAGCAAAAAGCCCAGACGTGGCGGGTATGGAACAATGGCTAAGCGCCCACGGAGCGTGGACATCTTGTCCACTGAGTGCTAGGGACGTCCTGTCCCGCGTGCTTCCGGCGGAAAAAATGTCCGCCGCACCCAGCGTTCAGAATGAACGCGCCCCTGATCCCGGCGCGTGGCAAGTTAGTCAGGTGATCAATTACCACCGCGACCGCCCTGACCTCTGTGGCCACCACCGCCCCACATGCCCTTGCCATCGATGATGCGCTGTTTGGTATCGTCCGGGAGGGTGGAGGCTTGGACATAAGCCGTCGCCGCAATTGCATCCTCACGCATCCAGCGCATCGCCGTCATGCCGATCGCCCGATTTTTGTCGTCCTCATTCGTGATGCTCTCGGCGGTTTTGATCAAATCCGCCGGGGCACCGGTGTTATTGCTCCAAAGGTAGGACTGGACGGCGCTGTCACGCACCGGACCGGGCGCAAAGGAATTGGCGTATGCCAGAGCGGTGACTGGGTTCTTGGCCACCAAGGCGGGCATTAGCTTGCTCATGCTGTCACTCTTGGCCGAGTCGCTGGTCTGCTCCTTGAGGAAATCCTCAGCAGCTTGTGGGTCTTTGCGGGCAAGATCGCGAACCACGTCAGGAATCAAGTGGTCCTTGGCATCACCCGCCTCCATCGCCGCCACTTTGGTAGCCGCCGCAGCCGGATCTTTGCTGGAAAGGCCGCCGATGGCTGAGGCCAATGCAGCCGCTTGGTCTGCGGCGGGAAGCGTGCGGATCCATGTTTGAGCCTCATTGAAATCCATCGCACCATATTGCGTGGCGATGGAGCGATAGGCCCCGGCGCGGCTTGCAGGATCCATACTTCCTAGCATTTCAGACGCTTTACGCGGGTCTGTCTTCGCGACTTCGCTCACGACCGAATTTAAAGCTTCTGCCTTGCCGCTGGTCAGGGCATTCGCCCAAGCCATGGCTGCCGCCGGGTCCTGACGGGCCCATTCACTGGCAATTATTGAGGATGCGCTTTGGCCACCCATCGGGCCGCGACCGCCGCCCATCATATCCATCATGGAGAACTCACGCGGGTTCGACGCATAGTATTTGGCGGCATTCGCCGGGTCCACACTGGCCCAGCTTTGGAGAATCGTCGGGCGGACGAAACCGCCAGCAAAGCCCATCGTGCTGGAAAATGTCATTGCAGCAGTGGGGTCCACTTCCGCCCAGCGACCGAACAACAGGAACGAGGCCATGATGCGCTCGCTCATCGGTAGGTTTTCGAGTTTGGACGCCTCCTCGGCGAGTTGGGCCGGAGATAGTCCTGCATAAAAATCCATGAGTGCTTGGATGCGCGTGGAGTTGCCGGGCATGCGGACGATTTGATCGATGTTGCCAGCGCGGCTCTTTTTCGGCGCTTCATTGCTTGCCGAGCCTGCAGGGCGGTTGGTCGAATGAGTCCGCTGAGCTGCAGCCTCCTGTGCCAGCGGGTCGCCGGAATCAGTATTTTTTCCGGAAATGTAGCCACCGACGGCACCGACGACCAAGGTCGCAACTGGGAAGATCCAAGAGTTTTTCATAATTTATTTGTAACCCGTTAAAAACAGCCCGTTTCAAGGATAGTTGCGGGGAATTTTCGGTTTCGGTGACTAAATTTAAAAAACCCAAGCGCCAGTCCAAGTGGATCGAGGAACGGCAAAATCAACCCGAGTTTTTTGAAACAAATACGGCTGCTGCCGACGTTTAATTCCATGTTGCAAGAATACATTTAAGGGCGGCCACCGTTCCGCGCCAAGCTTGATCCAAGCGGCTCGAAACGACGGCGGCCCACCACCAATTTAGAAAAGGCGACGGAGTAACTTCCGCCGCCTTTTCCTTGCTATGGAGTTGCCTCTGTCCCGCCGCACGTAAATGCTCCGCGCCACAGCAATTGCCGTCATTCAAACCCGCTGGTTTGTGAAATACGGCGGCTACCTCGTCTCTCAGAAAATCTGATCTCATGCCATTTGACCTCTACCGCATCAGTGAATTTCCCGGACTCACGGAATGGATGACCATGAACCTCTGGCAGAAGAACTTCGATCACATCACCTTGCTGCGAAGCCGAGCTTACATTTCAGAAAAAATGATCCGCGACGTCGGATTAGACATCGTTTCAAATCACCAAACGGCCGTACTTTCCGGGCAGATCCACGGCACCTCGCCAACGCCTTACGTGACACGCATCCTCTTCCAGCACATCAAGAACCATTGGAGAGTCGAGTCCGACTGCTCATGTCCCGTCAGTTCTTCCTGCAAGCACGCCGCCGCGCTCCTCGCCTACGTCTCCATGCAGTTAGGCCGCCATCCGGGCGAGCCAATCACCCTGATTGCCCCGGAGCTTCGTGACTGGCTCAAGGAAATCGAAAATGCCGCCAAGATCACGGCTCCCCCCGCTTCAAAAACCCCAGCCAAACCGGAAAATCGCTTTCTCGCCTACTGCATCGAGAATCAAAAATACCAACACTCCACCAAATACGAATTCATGTTGCGTGTCGGCACCCGCCAGAAGGATGGTGCAATCCGCATTTCCGACACCCGCGCCGGGGCCGATCCCACGAAGCCGCCAAAATACATGACCCGCGAGGACATGGTCATCACCGCGCTCTATCACCAGCGCTACCGCAAGCTCCATTTGTGGAGCGACATGCCCTTCTCCGGCGCAGGCTGGGAGGAATTGCTAGAGGCTATCCATGCCACCGGAAACCTCTATTTCAGGCGCGATTCTGCCATGCTGGACGATTACCACCCTGTCACCCCCGGCCCGCCCATGACCGTCGAAGCGGCATGGGAAATGGTGGCGAATGGCAGCGCCCGCCCGGTCCTCCGCTGCGAGAACCCGGACATCATCATCCTGCCCACCCTCCCGCCCCGCTACCTCGATCCCACGACCATGACCCTTGGTAGCCTCGTCGGGAAATTACCTGCAAATCTCCTCAACGCCTGGCAAAATGGTCCCGCTGTTTCCGCCAATAACATCAGCGTCATTGCCGACCACCTATCCGCCATTGCCGAGACCTCCCTACCCACGCCAGCAGCCATAGAAACGGTCACCCGCAAGCCATCGCCGCCCGCTCCCCATCTCCGAGTCCATGCCCGCAAATTTGGACCCGCATGGGATCTCAAAACCTTCATCGTCGGCGAGATCTCGTTCCGCTACTTGGACAGCCCGCGCCTCAACCCGCTGCACAAAGGCGCGATCCAGATCCACTCGGCGATCCTCAATAACCAACGCGTCGTCTGGCCACGCGATTTCAAGGCGGAACAACTGTTGGCCACCCGTTTCATGAAAACAGGCTTCATCGCCTTGACAGAAGTCATCACGCGCGAACACCTCGACACCACCGGACTCTATTCCTGCGTCCCCGCCAACCCGTTCCCAAGCCCTAAACTCGCATGGATCCGGATTTTGGAAAGTCAGGAAATCGAACAACTCCGCGCCACCGGATGGACCATCGACATCGACCCCAAAGCCGGCCTAACCGCCCACAATGTCGTGGATTTCTTTCCCGAGATCGAGACCGATCCTGACCACGGCATCGACTGGTTCCGCTTCGACATCGCCTTCGAACTCAACGGCAAGCGCCTCAGCCTCATCCCGATCATCGCCCAGGGCATCCGCATGGATCTACCGCCCGCCGATGCGCCAAACCTGCCAGAATTTCTCACCATCCCCTGCGAGAATCCCGAGGACGGCTTCATCCGCGTCCCTGCCAAACGCCTCATCGAGATGGTCGATCAAATCCGCCACCTCTTCCACGGCGACCCCGCCACTGGCCCCATCCGTCTTGACCGCCTCGCCGCCGCCGGCGTGGCAGGCACTCTCGCGCTCGACACCTCCGCCACCACTCGCGCCCTCGCCGCCCTCGGGCACAACCTGCAAAACATCACCTCATTACCCCCCGTAGCGATCCCTAAGAAACTCCGCGCCGAGCTGCGTCACTATCAGGCCGATGGCTATCGCTGGCTCCAGTTCCTTGCTGCGAACGGCCTCCACGGCATCCTTGCCGATGACATGGGCTTGGGAAAAACCGTCCAAACCCTCGCCCATCTCGCTGCCGAACGCGGGAAAAAGCCCGGCCTCCCCTCACTCGTCATCGCCCCCACCAGCGTCGTCCCGAACTGGGAAGCCGAGGCCGGGAAATTCACCCCACACCTCAAGACCCTCACCCTCCAGGGCAAGGAACGCGCTAACGATTTCCGCCGCATCGCCAAGGCCGACGTCGTCTTCACTTCCTATCCCCTCCTCGCCCGCGACTTCGAGGAACTCCACAAACAACCCTGGCACGTCGTCGTTCTCGACGAAGCGCAATACATCAAAAACCCCAAGTCCATCAGCGCGCAAAACGCCTGCCAGCTCAAGTCCTACCACCGGATCTGCCTCTCAGGCACACCGATGGAAAACCACCTCGGCGAGCTTTGGAGCCTCATGCGCTTCCTCATGCCCGGATTTCTCTCAGACGAGAAAACCTTCAACAACCAGCTCCGGCGTCCCATCGAACGCGACCGCTCTGCCGCCGCACAGCTCATGCTCAATCGCCGCGTCGCCCCCCTCATCCTCCGCCGCACCAAGAATCAAGTCGCCACCGAGTTACCGGAAAAAACCGTCATCGTCCACGGCATCGAGCTCACCCCCAAACAGACCGACCTCTACGAATCCGTCCGCGCCGCCATGGACCAGCGCGTCCGCGACGCCATCGCCGCCAAGGGCCTCGCCAAGTCCCACATCATCGTCCTCGACGCCCTGCTCAAGCTCCGCCAAATCTGCTGCCACCCGCAGCTTCTCAAGACCCCCGCCGCCCAAAAAGTCACCGATTCCGCCAAGCTGGATTTCCTAACCACCGAACTGCTCCCCACCCTGCTCGAAGAAGGCCGCCGCATCCTGCTATTCTCCACCTTCACCTCCATGCTCGCCCTCATCGAGCAGCATCTCATCGCGGAGAAAATCCCCCACCTCATCCTCACCGGCCAGACTCAGGACCGCGCCTCCTTGGTCAAGAAATTCCAAACCGGCGAGATCCCCATCTTCCTCATCTCCCTCAAAGCCGGCGGCACCGGACTCAATCTCACCGCCGCTGATACCATCATCCACTACGACCCCTGGTGGAATCCCGCAGCGGAAAACCAAGCCACCGACCGCGCCCACCGCATCGGCCAGACCAAGCCCGTCTTTGTCCACAAGCTCGTCTGCAGCGGCACCATCGAAGACCGCATTCTAGAACTCCAAAAACACAAAGCCGCCCTAGTCGAGGCCCTCCTCTCAGACGAGACCAGCAAACTCCGCATCGACGCGGAAACGCTCTCTCACTTACTCTCACCCTTGGAGTGAGGAAATGGAGCACGCGCCTCTTCCCTCACAGACCAGCTTCACCGAAAACCGTCCGTTGCGTTGGTAAGGAACGGATTCTCCGCCGCCACGACAGGCTCAACCTCACCGACCGCCATTATTTGCTCTCGGTATCACCAGTGCCACGGTTTCGCGCAACCTCACCGCGATGGGCAAGATCAATAGCGAGGAAGGCGGGAAGTGGAAATCCTTCTTCCGCGCCATTCGCACGCATTGGGGGCTGGCCATGTCCCGTGCCATCGCCATGATCGGCGCGGAACGGCGCGGCGAGTTCGATCCAGCGGAGCGGGAAGCCTACCTCAACAAGCTCCTCGGGCTGGACGCGCAACAAGAACACGACGACGGCGTGAAATCCGAGTTCGACAGGATTCTGGGGATGCCTGATGACTTGAAGGGGGATGATATTCCGTTTTCGATTGGGCGGGCCACCGTGCATTCCACGGCGGAAACGCAGGTGTTTCAGGGGGCGGAAGGATCTCCGGACGTGATCGGCCCGGCGGCGTTTTCGATTGGCAAACGCACGGCGCAACCAGGAGCGTTCACAGGTGGGTTGACCGATGTGGTGAAAAGCACAACGGTTTCACACCTTACCGGTCAGGCCGACTACTTGGCGGCAAAAAAAATGGGTGATGGTGCGGCAGCGGCGCGGGTGGTCACGAAGGTATTGAAATCCGCTCAGGTCATTGCTGAACTGAAATCCCGCTTGATCGACGACAGGCCGGTTGTTTTGGTCCCCGTGATGCACCGCGACACGGGAAAGCGGGCAAATGCACTGCCTAAAATGTATGCGGAAGTTTTGGCGCGAGCCACCGGGTGGCATGTTGACGAAGGAATGGTCAAAATTTCCGGCAACGCCAACACCAACAGCACCGGAGTGGATAGGGCAACCAACGAGCAGGTTTTTGACGGGCCGGTAGATCGGGCGGTGCAATACATCCTCGTCGATGACACGATGACCAGCGGCGACACGTTCATTTCACAATACGATCACATCGTCGCCAATGGTGGGACAGTGGCCGCAATGACGAGTCTGGCAAGTGGCAGATACCAGAATTATTTGTCACAGCGCCAAGGGGATGTTTCCAAGCTGCTTGACAAAACCGGGCTGACGGCAGAAAGTTTTGCCCGTGAATTTGGATTCCCCATCACCCAGCTTACCGGCTCAGAAATCTACCGATATGCCAATCTCGAAAAGGGAATTAACTCCAGCGCAAGCCTCCGAAGCCGCCTTTTTAAGGGAGGAATCGAAACGGATCAGCAAAGAAGGTCTAGCGGAACTGGATCGATTGGAGAACGCCAAGGTGGCCAAATAAGTCTATCCCTCGGCCCGGCCAAAGTCGCGGGCATCATGTCGGATTCCGCGCTGCAACGCATGACGGACCCGCGCCGCCGGACGCAGGTGATGCAACGGATTTCCAGCGATTTCAACGCAATGCGCCTGAGTATCGAGCGGATGGCCAGCCTGGCGGGATTCCGCCGGACAAAAACGGACATGCGGCAGGAAGCCAATGCCCGCGAGGATCTCGCGTTGGAAGAAAAGCTGGGCATCATCCATGCGCGGTTTGGTTCGCTGCTGGCCGATGAGGATTTGACGAAGATCCGTCAACAACCGGTCCACGCGCAGCTTGCAGACCCCATGGGAATATCCGTTTAGTATCCAATTTATCCATTTAGGGCAAGGATTTCGTGACGAGAACCCTGCGCCGTCTCATTCGGCGGGGACCGTCGGCGCGGTCGGTCCCAAATAACGGGCATGAATCGGCGACGACATTGGTCCCCATTGCAGCTATGGATGTAGTTAAAATGCTCCAAGTGGTGCAGTTAGACCTGGAGTTGTATCACATTCACCGGCGGTTATTGATCGATGCCATCATTTCCCCCACGTGGCGAAGAGGCCGACTGTGGCCGCGATCATCAGCGCAGTTGCGAGCCATCCGGTCACGCGCAGATAGCGCGACAGCCGAAAGTCGCCCATCACCTTGCGATTCGTCGTCATGAGCATCAACACAATCATGAGCGGCGCGGCGACGACCCCGTTGATCACGGCTGTCCAGAACAGCGCCTTAATCGCGTCGAGATGCATGAAATTCAGCGCAACCCCCACGGCGGTCGCGGCGGCGATGACACCATAGAAGCCGCGCGCCTCACCGGCCTTGCGCTCAAGTCCCACCGTCCAGCCTAGAGCCTCCCCGACCGCATAGGCACCGGACCCGGCGAGCACGGGCAGCGCGAGCATTCCGGTGCCGATGATGCCGATGGCAAACAGAGCGAATGCAAACGGCCCGGCAACGGGACGCAAGGCCTCCGCGGCCTGTGCGGCGGACTCAATTTTTGTCTGCCCGCTGGCATGCAAAGTGGCGGCTACCGTGAGAATCATGAAAAAGGCAATCAGGTTCGAGAAACCCATGCCTATATAGGTATCCCACTTGATCCTCTTGATCTGTTCAGGTGCCTGCGCGGGGGCCTGTTTCAGCGGCTTTTCCTCGGGATGATTCTCTACCTCCTCAACCTCCCCGGCGGCCTGCCAGAAAAAGAGATACGGGCTGATGGTGGTGCCAAGGATGGCAATGAAGAGGGTCAGGCTCTCCCCATTGAAGGCGAGCGTGGGGATCAGGGTGCCCCGCAGCACCTGAGCCCAATCGACCTTGGCGGCGAAGGCGGTGGCGACGTAAGCGAAAAGGGCGAGCGAGAACCATTTCAGGAGATTGGCGTATTGCTTATAGCTGAGGCGAATTTGCAGGAAAACGGAGACGCAGGCGAAGAGGACGATGTAGAGAAGCTGAGGACCTCCAACCAGGAGTTGGAGTGCCGCGCCCATCGCCGTGAGATCGGCGGCGAGGTTGATCGTATTGGCAATAAGCAGGAGCACGACCACTGGAAAGAGCAGCCAGCGGGAATAGTAGCGGCGGATATTGCCCGCGATGCCATGGCCGGTCACACGACCGAGGCGGGCGCAGATTTCCTGAATGGACGCCATGAACGGATAGACGAACAGCATGGTCCAGAGCATACGGTAGCCAAACTGCGCGCCTGCTTGCGAATAGGTGGCGATGCCGCTTGGGTCGTCATCCGAAGCCCCCGTAATGAGGCCGGGTCCGAGGAGTTTGAGGAAATTTCGAGGCGGAGGTTCGTCCTGAGGGCGCTCCGGATCGTTAGACGGAAGAGGACGGGATGTTTTTTTTGATGCCATGGGCGGATCGGCGGGTTCTTGCGGTAGCCATTTTGTTCTTCGCACAGCGATGGCGAGATGCAACGGATTTCTGGACCGGTGGCAAGGTATGGGGAAAAGCTGAAAGGCTGGAAGCTGAAAAGTTGAAGAGGAAGACGGCGGGGTCGGGGTCGGAATTCGGCTGGTTCAGCGGATTCCAAATACAGACATTCATCGGCGGCTCCATTCACTCCACGCTCTCGAACACCCCGCCGCCTAGCAACCGGCCACCATCATACAGCGCACAGATCTGGCCGGGCGCGATCGCCCGTTGCGGACGGTGGAACTTCAAGCGGATTTTCCCGTCATCGAGCGGCTCCAAGGCTGCGGGTTCCGCCTTGGCCCGGTAGCGCGGTTGGGCTTCGATGAGGCGCTTGGTGTCGAACGGTTCGTTGAGGGCGGAGAGCGATCCCACCGTGCATTGCGTGGTGTAGAGTCCCTCGGAATCCGGAGTGTCCCAGCCGACGATCAGGCGGTTCTTCGTCGCATCCTTACCCACCACCACGTACGCCATGCCATCGCGCGGCGAGGCGACACCGTGGCCCTTGCGCTGGCCTAATGTGTAAAGATGCAGCCCTTGATGAATGCCTAACACCTTGCCTGTGAAATCGACAATCTCCCCCGGCGAGTCCGCGACATAGTGCCGCAGGAAATCGCTCATTTTCACCTGCCCGAGGAAACAAATCCCTTGGCTATCTTTCTTCTCCGCCACCGGTAGATTGAACCGCCGCGCCACTTCCCGCACCTCCGGCTTAAGCATTTCCCCGGTCGGAAACAAGGCGTGAGCCGCCTGCCGCTGAGTCATCAGGGAGAGGAAATAACTCTGGTCCTTGTTCGGATCCGCGCCGCGCAGGATCGCCGCCGCGCCATCAGTTAGAGTCCGTCGCCGCGCATAGTGCCCGGTAGCGACATGCTCGAATCCTTGCGAAATCGCGTAGTCCAGAAACACCCCGAATTTCATCTCCCGGTTGCACCACACGTCCGGGTTCGGCGTGATCCCCGAGCGATAGCCCTCCACCAGATAGTCCACAATCCGGTCCTTATACGAGTCGATCAAATCAATCACCCGAAACTCGATCCCTAGTGATTTGGCCACCGCCCGCGCATCCTCGATGTCCTGTTCCCACGGGCAATCCCCCGGGATTCCCTCGTCATTGATCCAGTTCTTCATGTAGCCCGCCGCCACCTCATGCCCCTGCTCCACCAGCAACGCCGCCGCCGCCGCGCTATCCACTCCACCTGATAGACCCACCAATACCCTCGTCATGCCGGAAATGTGAACATCGAACATCGAACGTCCAACATTGAAGTGTGAGAAATTTTTCCTCCGTTCAATGTTCAATGTTGGACGTTGAGCGTTCAATGTTCATCCTGCATCCATGCACTCGATGACAGGATTTGGCCGGGGTTCGGCGGCGACGGACGCGTGGCTTGCCACCGTGGAAATCAGCGCCGTCAACCGCAAGCAGGCCGAGGTCGTCGTACAGGCACCGCGCGAGCTGAACGAACTCGACGCCCGCATCCGCAAGGCCGTTCTCGCTGTCGTTTCCCGTGGCCGGATTCAGATCTCGATCAATGTCGAGCAGGCCCAAGGTGCCGCTGGCGCATTCCGAATCGACTCCGCGCTGGCGCTGGCCTTTGCCAATGCCTTTGCCGAGTTGGGAAAAACCGTGGGCCATTCCGTGCCGCCCGCCGCTGCTGACTACTTGCGCCAGCCCGGCATCATTTCCGCAGGCAACTCTGAAATCGATGCCGAGGCCGCCTGGCTCGCCATCGAACCCGCCCTCACTGACGCTCTCACCCAGCTCGCCGCCATGCGCGAACGCGAAGGCTCGGATCTCAAGGCGGACTTCATCGCCCGCCTCGGTGTCCTCATTTCCTTCGTTGGAAAAATCGAGTCCGAAGCACCCGGCCGACCGCTCCGCCAACGCGAACTCCTCACCAAGCGCCTCCGCGAGGCCGGCCTCGATCTCGATCCCGCCGATGAACGTGTCGCCAAGGAAATTGCCCTCTTCGCCGACCGATGCGATGTCAGCGAGGAAGTCACTCGTCTCGCCTCCCACTTCGCGAAATTCCGCGAATACCTCGACGCCGCCGAGCCACCCGGCCGCGCTCTCGACTTCCTCTGTCAGGAACTCTTCCGCGAGTTCAACACCATCGGCTCCAAGGCCAACGACGCCTCCATCGCCCAGACCATTGTCGAAGCGAAGACGGAGCTGGAAAAAATCCGCGAGCAGGTGCAGAACGTCGAGTGACTCGATCTAGCCGAAAATTTTAAGCCGAAAAAAGGCACCCGAACTCCAAGATCCCTCCATTAGGGATCATAACGGGACGGAGTTCGCATCGTTTGAGGAATTTTTCACCGACAAGACGCCGAGAGCGCCATGTTCAGAAAAAGAAATTGCCAGTTAGCGATGCTCCTGTCTCCAAAACATCTCTTCCATGGCGTTTTGGCGGTAAAAACCTCTTTGAAGGCAATTTTGAGGCGATCTCTCCCGAATGGAAGGCCCTGCCCAGAACTCGCAGAAACCAGCCATTCACAACGCCCCGATTCCCACCAAATCCCGATCTTTCCGCGCGGTTTCCAGAAATTCCTCATCCATCTCGATCGCCTGTTTCAGGTGGCTGCGGGCGCGTGGTCCCTCGCCCAGCGTCCAAAGATAGCAGGCCAGATTGTAGTGAAAAATCGCCATTTCAAACAACTCCTTCGGGCCGCGCAGCAGTTGGTTGCAAGCCGCCAGCGTATCCCCTGTCTCGTGCAGACAGAATGCGGCGCGCAGGAAAAATTCCGGCACATCCTCCGCCTTCAGGCACAGCAGGCGTGCCGTCTCGGAGGCGGCGTTCCATTGCTCGCGATCCATCTGTGCCGCCAGCTTCAGTTCCAACGCCGCCCTCAGTCTCTGCACCTCCGCCGGTAGCGCCTGTAGCTCGTAAAGGGCCTCGTCTGCCAGCCCAAGTTCGAGCCATCCAGCCGCCGCACGTAACGTTTTTGTCACAACCATCGCGGTGAGAATGAAACAATCCTCCGCGCTTGGCAAACATTCAGCATCCAAAAAATCACACGCCCAAGCCGGGCGTGATGGGTCTCAGAATTTGGCACTATGGACTTGACGCGATTTGTTTAGAATTGCTAATGCTTCAACCTGATCGAGCCATTAAATTCTATGAAAAAATTATTTCTTCAGATGCTCATCACCGTCAGTTCACTATTCCCGCTGGCCCAAATTCAAGCCGCCATCTTCGGCGGATTCGCTCCGGGCAAGACTTTCACCTTCACCGTGAAAACTCACACCAGTGAGCGAATCAAAGGCTCGACTGTCACGCAAAACGTCGCAATTCCGACCGGAATTCCGAAATTCGCCAATGGCCAAAAAATCAAATTCACCATCGGTGCCAAAGGTCAGCTAACGGGTCCCGGCTTCTCAATCCCATTCAAGACCGGGACTGCCACGGAAAACGATTACGCCAAGCCGATATCCGGCACTCTTGCGACACCCGACACCAGTTTGATTTATAAAAGTGCCCCCGGCACGCCAATGGGCGTTTTACTCTTCTTTTACAAACAGCAGGTCTCAGGCGCCGTCCCGGTCATCAATGCCGTGGAATATACTTTGCTCTGATGGCAACCCCATGGAAGCGTGGTTCATTTTCAACCCGGCCCATCCAACTGAATTACTCCACGATCACGGTGACTCATTTTAAAAAACCGCACCTCACGAATCTGACAAGACTTACCCTGAGAGCAATCGGACTTGCATACGGAATTGCCACCGCGCTTGCCAACGACCTACCAAGTGAAACGCAAGCTCCAGCGATGTCCTTGGACCCCGGCTGGCGTTTTAATTTGGGCGATGTCCCCGATGCGAAAAACTCAGGGTTCGACGACAGCGCATGGCGGGCGCTCGATGTGCCGCATGATTGGAGCATCGAGGGAAACTATAGCGCGAGCAACCCGACCGCCCAACTGTGTGGCTATCTACCGTCAGGCGTCGGCTGGTATCGGCGCGTGATTGAAATGCCTGCCTCATGGACGGGGAAATTGGTGACACTGGAATTTGAAGGCATTTATATGAATAGTGACGTGTGGCTCAATGGCGAGCGTGTTGGTGGCCGACCTTACGGATACAGCTCGTTCACCTGCGACATAACGGCGCAACTGAAACCGGGGCGCAATGTGGTGGCCGTGCGGGCAGATAATTCGCGTGAACCCAGTGCGCGGTGGTATCACGGCTGCGGGATCTATGGTCATGTCCAATTGCTCGCTAACAATTTGATTCACATCCCGCAATCAGGCATCTTTGTGAAAACCCCGGCAGTCAGCGCGGAATCGGCGACTGTTAGTTCGAGCGTGGAAGTGAGCAATGCCTCGGCCACCAATGCTGGCGTGGAAGTGCGTTACGAAATCATCGCGCCTACCGGACGCAGCGTGGGCAAAGCTTCTTCCAATGCCAGCGTGGCGGCGGGCGAAACCCGGACTGTTGAGTCGTTAATTGAAGTCGCTCAACCCGCGCTTTGGTCGATGGACACGCCCGCGCTTTATTTACTTAAAACACGGGTGCTGTCGGCAGGCAAGGTGATGGCGGACGCGACGACACCCTTCGGCATCCGCAACCTGCGATTTGATGCAAACGCCGGATTTTTTCTCAACGGCACATCGATCAAACTTCAAGGCGTCTGCGATCATCAAGGCGGCAGCCCCGTGGGCGCGGCGATGCCCGAGGCCTTGCTCGAACGCCGCTTACACCAGCTCAAGGTCATGGGCTGCAATGCCATCCGTGTCGCCCACAATCCGCAGTTGCCAGCGTTCTATGACTTGTGCGATCGCATGGGATTTCTCGTGATGGATGAAATTTTCGACGGTTGGCACCGGAAGGCCGCCGAGGATTACGGTGCGCGATTTTTCACGGAATGGTGGCAGCGCGACGTGACCGACTGGGTGCGCCGTGACCGCAATCATCCCTGCGTGATCTTTTGGAGCATCGGCAACGAGACTGGCATGGATGACACGAACAACATCACCGCGCTCATCCACAACCTCGACACCACCCGACCCACCACCGGCGGCGCGGTGATCAACGGCGTGGACGTGGCAGGCTTCAACGGCGGCATTGTGGAAAAAGATTCCGTGCTGGAAAATTATCACCGTGACCATCCGACAACTCCGATCGTGATGACCGAAGAGCCGCACACGTTTCAAACGCGCGGCTTTTACCGCACGATGAACGAGATGTTCAAGCCGATGGACCCGCTACCGGATTACGCCCGCCCGGAAGTTTTCAGCGGCGGGCATACCGCGTATCGCTCCTCTTATGACAATTGCGGACGTCGCCTGTTAGCGCGCAATTGCTGGCAGCGCACCTCGTCGCGTCCGTGGGTCATGGGTGAGTTTCGCTGGACGGCCTTCGATTATCTCGGCGAGTCCGGTTGGTCAGGCCGGGAATCGCTGGCGCGCGAATTTAACTTTGGCGTGATCGACCTGGCAGGATTTCCCAAGGACCAGTACTATTTCTATCAGAGTATCTGGACCACCAAGCCGATGGTGCATCTGCTTCCCCATTGGACGCATCCGGGGCTGGAAGGGAAAACAATTCCCGTAGTCGCCTATGCCAACGCGGAGGAAGTGGAATTATTTCAGGATGGAAAATCGCTCGGGCGCAAACCACGCTCGGAACTTTTTGAGCGGGTGTGGCAAGTGACGTATCAACCCGGCGAACTCAAAGCCGTGGCCTATCGCGATGGCAAAGCGATCGCGGAAACCATCCAGTACACGGCCGATGCGCCAGCGAAACTCGAAGTTCTAACTGACAACGCGAATCTACAGCCCGACCGCCACGACCTTGCCCTCGTGTCCCTCGCCGTGCGCGACAACAAAGGGACGCTTGTTCCCGAGGCCGATCAGGTCGTTGCACTAACAGTCACCGGTCCCGCGCGTTGGTTAGGCGGAGAAAATGGTGACCCGGTGGACATCACGCCACAGCGCGAAACCGCCCGCAAAGTGTTCAATGGCTTGGCTCGCGGTTTCTACTCAGGAAAAGATGGGGAGACCGGCCCGATCGAAGTGACGTCACTCGCGGCTCTGGGCTCGCCTTATTTTGACAAGGAAGTCGCGGTGAATCTCGCCTGCGAGCGGGTGGCGTTGCGCGGCAATTTATCCCAGCCAGCACCGCAAGTCCGCTACACCACCGACGGTTCGACGCCTGACGCGAATTCGCCACTTTACCAAAATCCGCTAAAATTGACCGCCACCACGACAGTAAAAGCCGCCGCCTTTCACGATGGCAAAGTGCTGACGACCGTTTCCGCCGTTTTCACTCAGGGTCTTGAGCCGATGAAAGCGGGACCGATGAAGCCGGGCGATGATGTCGGCACCGCCGAAGATCCCATCAACACGAAACCGACAAACCCAAAGACCAAGTGAGGCGGGCGTTCAGGCAAACTAGAATGCGCCTCTTCACCGCACGTAGAGCGTCTCGCTGCGCTGATTGTTGCGCGGAGTGATGTCTTGGCCGGGGGTGCCGAGCGTGAGCGTGGAGGACACCAGGATCGGCGAGTTTTTCGGCAGACCACCAAGGCGGACGGGCATGGAAAAAGTCTGAATGGCACCGGGAGCGAGCATGGAAGCGTTGAATTTCCGGGTGCCGAAGGGGGTCTTCATTTCCACCAGCGTCTTGACGAGGATGGCGGTGCCACGGTTTTGCACGGTGACTTGAATTTCATCACCGCTGGCGGGATCGCTGGATTTCACGATGCGATGGTGGGTGATGGCGGCATCGACAATGCCAGGGATGGCGCGACTCATGACCCGGCCGAGATCGAGGATACCGACACCGTATTCAGAATCCGGGCCGGGGATGCCAGCCTCGTTCGAGTATTGCATGACGATTTCGGCTGCCTTGCTGGCGCTCATGGTCACGCCGCCGCCGTTTGACATGGTGGCGGCGATGGCTCCGCTGACGATCGGCGCACTGGCCGAGGTGCCGCTGATGCTGGCGTAGCGGTTGCCGGGCCATACGGTGTCGAGGGCGTAACCGGGGGCGGTGAGCGAGAGGTAAGTGCCGTAGTTGGAAAAATCCAGATGCTCGCCGCTGGCATCGACGGCACCGACGCTGATGACGCTGGGATAGGCAGCGGGGTAAGTCGCATCGGCGCCCTCGGAATTTCCAGAAGCAGCGACGATCAAGACGTTATGCTCATGGGCAAACGCGACAGCTTCCTCGATGAGCGGGTTGTTCTCGGTGGTGCCCATGGAAATGTTGACGATCTGCACCCCACAATCGACCGCAGCGAGGATGCCCGCAGCTAGGGCGAAGGAGTCTGCTTTGCCCGATTCATCGCCCACGCGGATGGAGACGAGTTCCGCTGCCGGGGCGACGCCGGGGGCGGCGGGGTCGTTGCTGGCGATCAGCGAGGCAACGGCAGTACCGTGGCCATTGGTTTTGTTCAAATCACGAGGGAAGGGCGTGATTTCGACGGATGTGCGGAGACCGGGAAGGGCGGAATTTGCCACAATACCCGTATCGAGCACGGCGATTTTCACTCCAGCTCCCCAGCGCGAATTGTCCTCTGTCACGCCGAGCCACGGCAATAACGCGCCACCAAAACCGACCAATCCCGCCTGCTGCGACACTGCCGCAGGACTCGGTGTGGGATCAGCAGGCAGCGAATCATAGGCGACAATGTTTTCGCCATCTAGCAGATTGGAAAGGTCCGTCCACGCGTCGTAGCCCAGGCGGACGGCGCGCAGGCGATCTAACTGATCCACCAGATGGATCTTGCCGTCGGCGAGACTGAAAAGGAAAGCGTCATAAGATTCCTCGGTGGGAAAGCGCAGGATCACCTCGTCCGGCACGCTGCTGGCGAAAATTCCCACCGTGGTGCTGTCCTTGAACTCATCCCGGTTGACGGGCCGCCACGGGCGCGGAAGCGATTCCGCAGGCGGGGTCGGCACCTTCGCAATGGGTCGGCTCCGTGGCCGTTTTGCTAGCGATTCCCCCAAATCATGGGCAAGCCACCAGCCGCATACGCCGCAGAATACGACGATGAATATCGAGAGAAGATGCCGAAGGGGGTTTTTCATGAATACGGACCGGACGTCCGGCATTAAATGCTGCAAATCCTGATAAGTTACTCGAAATTTCAGGAAGTCAAATTTCACCAATGGGATTGCAACCAAAGCATGACACAGAATCTAGACATTTGGAAAGCGGTAATTGCTTAATCTCAGGTGATTTCCAGCGCCAAATAGGCCTCGATTTCCCGCGACGGATCGTGGGCGCGCATCAGAGCCTCGCCGATCAGGACCGCGTTCGCCCCGGCAGCGAGCACGCGCTGGGCGTCAGCAAGTGTCTTGATGCCGCTCTCGGAAACTAACAAAACATCGTCCGGCACTTCCTCGGCGAGCACCTCGGTGGTGGCGAGATCGACCGCAAATGTCTTGAGATTGCGGTTGTTCACGCCGATCAGGTCGGCCCCAAGTTCGAGGGCGCGTTCCATTTCCCGCAGGTCGTGGACTTCGACGAGCACATCTAGCAGGAAAGATTTTGCCTCGTCATATAGCCGCCGCAGCGTGGCGTCGTCCAGCGCGGCGACGATGAGGAGGATGGCATCCGCGCCGGTGACGACGGCCTCGTGGATCTGCACCTCGTGGATGGTGAAATCCTTGCGCAGGAGCGGCGCGGCGGAAAATTTTGAAATCTGAGAGAGATAACTGAGCGAACCCTGGAAATAATCCACGTCAGTGAGGATGGAGAGGCAGGAGGCACCGCCGTCTAGGTAGCGCTGCGCCTGGCGAACCGGATCGAAGTTCGAGTCAATGAGCCCGACCGAGGGCGAGGCCTTTTTCACCTCCGCGATCACCCCGAGACGGCCCGGGCCGCGATCCAGCGCAGCGCGGAAACCGCCAAAATCATTGCGTTGAAGCGCACCGGCCCGCAGTAGGGCAGCGCGTGGCATCAGGGCGGCGACTTCGCGATGTTTGGTGGCGATGATTTCTGCGAGCTTGTCGGACATGGCGGCGGCAAAGAAAACTCGGAGCCGACCGAATACACACGGAAAATTTGCAAAATTTGGCTTGCCCGGCCTTTCGCCCGGTGTAGAACGCCCCCACGCGTTTCCCGACGCGGGCGTAGCTCAGTGGTAGAGCGCCACCTTGCCAAGGTGGATGTCGTGAGTTCGAATCTCATCGCCCGCTCCATTTTCCCACCCTATGTTTGTCTGGTCGAAACTCTCCGCCGCGAAGTGGCTGGATGCATGGGAAGAGCGGTTTGCGGGAAATCCGAATCTGGTCATCGAGTTGATCAAGGGCGGCCAGTCGATCCGCATCCGGCTGTTCTGCGGCTCGCAGGCAGAGGCCGACGCCATCGTCGCGCAGTTCGGTGGCAGCGTTCGGAAAATGGCCAATGCGGAGTGGAACAAACCCGTCGCCCCGCCGCGCCCGCTGAAGGTGCGGGATGTGTTCGTCCTCACGGCGGAAAACCGACCCAAGGAACTCGCCGCGCTCAAGCAGGCGCATCCTCGGCGTGAGATCATCGTGATTCCGCCGGAAATGGCCTTCGGCACTGGCGATCATGCCACCACCTCGACCTGCCTGCGGCTGTTAGTCGATGTCGCCCGCTCTCGTAAAGGCAGCGTCTGGACGGTTGCGGACCTCGGCACCGGCACCGGCGTGCTCGCCATCGCCGCGCGTAAACTCGGCGCGGGTGAGACCTTCGCCTGTGATTTCGATCCCTTCGCCGTCGCGGTCGGCGTGCGGAACATCGAGCGCAACGGCACGCCGGAAATCCTCATGCGGGAGCAGGATGTGCTGAAATGGAAGCCACGCAAAATGGGCTACGACGTGGTGCTGGCCAATTTATTTTCCACCATCCTGATCGAAGCCTGGCCGGTCATCGCGAAATCCCTCGCGCCCGGTGGCGACCTGATCGTTTCCGGTATCCTCGCCACTCAGGCTTGGGAGGTTTTCACGGCGGCGGCGGGCAGCGGCCTCGGTTTCACCCAAGTCATTCGCAAGGGCAAATGGGTGACCGCGCGCGGCGGACACATGACGGATTTGATTAAGGAGTAGCGACACTCTTGTCGCTACTTGGCACATCTCTAACAACAAGCGTCTCGTCACTCCTCACTTCTGGCACTTCGGACACCAATACGTCGAGCGCTGGCCTAAAACCGCGTGGCGAATCGAAGTTTTGCAAATCCGGCAAGGTTCTCCTTTTCGCCCGTAAACGAAGAGACGCTGTTTGAAATAACCGGGCGCGCCGTCTGAGTTGAGGAAATCCCGCAGGGTCGTGCCACCTTCGTGGATAGAGTCGGTTAGAACTTCGCGAATGGCGGTCACGAGTATTCCCAAGCGCGGATTTGAGATCTTGTTAGCCGGATTTGCCGGACGGATGCCCGCGCGGAACAGAGCCTCGGACGCATAGATGTTGCCCACTCCGACGACGATTTTCGCGTCCATGATGACGAGCTTGATGGCAGCGGATCGCGTCGCGCAGACGGACTTGAGCCAGTCCGCAGTGAACTTGCTTTCCAAAGGCTCCGGGCCAAGGTTTTTCAACAAGCCATACTCTAACGGATCATTTTCCATCAGCCGCAGCACCAGCCCGAAGCGCCGGGGATCATGGAACCGGAGTTGCCTGCCATGGCTCAGAGTGATGCCGACGTGATCGTGTTTTTTCCACGCCTCCGCCGGATCGATCACCCGCAGGCTGCCGGACATACCGAGGTGGATGAGGACCGTCGTGCCGTCGTCGATTGCTAACAGCAGATACTTCGAGCGACGCGTCACGGCAAGAATGCACCGCCCTTCCAGTTCCATGATATTTTCCGGGATCGGCTGGCGCAAATCATGCCGCCGGACGATCCATTCCGTCATTCGCACGCCAGTGACGTGCGGTTCGATACCGCGGCGTGTGGTTTCGACTTCGGGGAGTTCTGGCATGTTATTTAATTCACAGGAGAACGTAGCGGGAAATCGCGAAAACATGCAAGGCACTCCCGCCTAACACAAACAGATGCCAGATCGCGTGGTTGAACAGCAGTTTATTCCAAGCATAGAAAATGATCCCGAAGGAATAGGTGAAGCCACCCGCGACCAATAACCAAACGCCCGCCGCCGGGAGCTCCCGAATCAGGGGTTTCAGCGCAAATAGGATCAGCCAACCCATCGCCAGATACAGCGCCGTGGAAATCCAATGGTCCTTTTTTCCCTGCCAGATCGTCTTGATCAGGACGCCCGCAATTGCCAGCACCCAGACCGTTCCGAACAACCACCAGCCCGCCGCGCCGCGCAGGGTGATGAGCGTGATCGGCGTGTAGGAACCGGCGATGAGCAGGTAAATGCAGGCATGGTCGAGAGCTTGGAACCGTGCCTTCCACCGGGGCGAGGTGAAATAGTGATAGAGTGCGGACGACAGGTAAAGCAGCACCAGCGAGGTTCCGAAAATGAAGGCTGAGAACCGCTTCGTCGGCTCTCCACCTGCTAGCACCAGCATGGTCGCCAGCGCCGCGATGCTCAGGGCCACGCCCGCCGCATGGGTCAGCAGACTCGCCACTTCTTCACGGTGGGAGTCGCACAAAGTCGAGCGCTTGGGTATTTCCAATAGCATCCTGCGATCCCTGTCCATGGCGCAGGACATGCCCGTTGTCCAGCGAACAGGCACGTGAATTCCATGCTCGCTGATCCTCGGAATTGACACCCACCCCATCCGCTCGCCACTTTTCCCCATGCAGTGCTTTGCCAATAAAATCGCCGTGGTCACCGGGGGTGGCCGTGGAATCGGTCAGGAAATCGCCCGGATGCTCGCCGCTGGCGGGGCCAAGGTCGCCGTCGTCAGCCGCAGCGAGGCAAGTTGCGGCAAGGTCGCCGAGGATATTAACGCGGTCTATCCCAGTGCCGCGACTGCCTACGCGGTGGATGTCGCGGACCATGCCGCTGTGCTGGAACTGGCGAAAAAAATCGGCGAGGAACTCGGCCCGGTGAACATCCTCGTCAACAACGCTGGCGTCACCCGCGATGGCTTGCTCATGCGGATGAAGGAGGACGATTGGGACACCGTACTGGATACCAATCTCAAGGGCGCGTTCAACACCGTCAAAGCCTTCATGCGCGTGCTAATGAAGGCCGAAGATCCGCGCATCATCAACATCGCCTCGGTCATCGGGCTGATCGGAAATGCGGGCCAAACGAACTACTCCGCGAGCAAGGCCGGCCTGATCGGTTTCACTAAAGCCGTCGCCCGCGAACTGGCTGGCCGCGCGGTGACCTGCAATGCAGTGGCCCCCGGCTTCATCACCACCGACATGACCGACGAACTGCCCCAGACGATCAAGGATGCGGTGATCGGGAAAATTCCGTTAGGCAGCTTCGGCGAAACCCGCGACATCGCGGAGGTCGTGGCCTTCCTCGCCAGCCCGGCGGCCCGCTACATCACCGGCCAAGTCATCGCCGTGGATGGCGGCATGACGATGTGATCGGACGTTTGCGATTTTTAATTTAAGATATAAGATTTTCCTAACATGGAACTCATCCTATTGCGGCATGGCAAGGCCGAGAACACGAGTATGGACGGAGATTTTTCGCGAGCCTTGGTGGAAAAAGGGCGCGAGCAGGCACGCAGGGCGGCACGCTTGTTGAAAGCTGCCGGCGTGCTTCCGGACATCGTCCTAACCAGTCCCTTGCTGCGTGCGCGCCAGACGGCGGATGAGTTTTGCCAGGCAGCCGAGATGCCAGGCGCGGTCATCCTCGGTTGGCTTGCTTGTGGCATGGACCCGGCTTGCGCGATGGCCGAGCTCTCCACATACCGCGATTTCAAGCGGGTCGCCATCGTCGGCCATGAGCCGGATTTTTCCGAATTCGTCGGCTGGGTTCTCGGCACCATCGGCGGCGGCATTGATTTCAAAAAAGGGACCATCGCCTGCCTGCAAATTTCCCCGCCGTCCCGCCACGGCATCCTCACCTATCTGATTCCCCCGAAGCTGGCGGATGATGCCGAGGAGTGAACCCAACCACGATACGGCCGCGCATCGGGATGGGAGCGCGTTCATCCTGCACGCCAGGTACTGCGGACATTCTGTGGCCAAAATGTCCACGCTCCATGGAACGAAAAAGGCTGCCAGGACATGCCTAACAGCCTTTCGGGAAATTTGCGGACCTTATTCCTTGTCAGGACCGCCGGGGCCGCTTGGACCGCCACCGCCCGGACCGCCCGGACCGCCTGGACCACCTTCTGGCAGTGGGAATGGCAGACCACCGCCGTCTGGGCTTGGTGGCGCGTCTTGTATTTTCACGAGCTCCAATTCAAAAATCAACACGCTGTTCGGCGCGATTTCCGCACTGCGGCGCTCCTCGCCGTAGGCCATCGAGCTCGGCAAGAAGAGTTTCCACTTGGCACCGACGGGCATGGTGGTAAGCGCCTCCTTGAAGCCCTCGACCACTTGCAGGGTCATCGGGACCGGTTCACCCGGAGGTGAAGCGTCGAATTCCTTGCCGTCGATGAGGGTTCCCTTGTAATGCACCATGAACTGCTTGTTGTCCTCGGCACCTTCCTTGGGGGCCACGTATTTCTCGGTGCCGCCCTTGTTGATGACCTCGTATTGCAGGCCACTCTTGTTAGTGATGACGCCCTCACGCTTGCCGTTTTCAGCGAGGAATTTCTTCCCAGCTTCGAGGTTGGCGGCAGCGGCGACCTTTTCACGGCCCTGAAGCATATCGCCCAGCGCTTCCATCGAGGCTTGGAGTTTGGCTTCTTCGAGTTCAGGCTTCTTGCCCTTGATGGCAGCCATGAAGCCCTTGAGGAAAGTTTCGGTGTCCAGATCATCCGCGCCCACGCCGAATTTACCAAACTGTTGGGAAAATCCGCCGCCCGTCCGGAAACCGAGGGCGTAGGACGAATCCGACTTGACCACGGCGGGATCGAGCTTCGGCTTGGCGGGAGTGACCACGGCAGGCGCGGCGGCATCCGGGGTCACCGGGGTGGCGGCGTTCGGGGTCACCGGGGTGACTTCGACGGTTGGCTTTGGGGCGGCGGGACTTGTGGCGATCAGGCCGAGGGCCAGTGCACCAGGAATGAATTTACGGATCATGATGTATTAGGTGGAAGAGCGCGGAAAGTAGCAGGGCATTGCCGCGTGTCCAGAACGGGTTTCGGTCGGGAAAATATTTAAAATCCCCTCAACTCCGGGACTTGCTCGCCTGTCGCCATTGCCGTAACACCAGCCGCAATGCAAATCGCGGACACTGGCACGGCCTTGAGGGAAATTCTTAAAAGCGCCCCGCGCCCCTGCGTCCTGGTCCCTACCATGGGCGCATTCCACGCCGGGCACCTCGCGCTGATGCAGCAGGCTCGCGCCCTCGCCGGCCCCGGCGGCACGGTCATTGTCTCCATTTTCGTCAACCCGATCCAGTTCGACCGCGCCGCCGATCTAGCCGCCTATCCACGACCCCTGACCAGCGATCTGGCAGCCTGCGGGGAAATTGGCGTGGATGTCGTTTTCACCCCCGCCGCCGATGCCATGTATTTCCCCGATCGCTCCGTCAGCGTCACCGAGAGCCTGCTGTCCCGCCATCTGTGCGGCGCAAGCCGACCGGGCCACTTCGACGGCGTCTGCACCGTGGTCCTGAAACTCTTCCTGCTCACCGGCTGCGACACCTCCATTTTCGGGGAAAAGGACTTCCAGCAGCTCGCCATCATCCGCCGCATGGTCCGCGATCTCGATCTCCCGGTGGAAATCGTCTCCGGCCCCACCGTTCGCGAACCCGATGGCCTCGCCATGTCATCGCGCAACTCCCGCCTCACCCCGCAACAACGCCAAGATGCCCCACGCCTCCGCCAAGCGCTGTTAGACGCGGTCAGCCTCGGCTCGGTGGAGGCGATCCTCTCCAGCGCCCGCGCCGCCATCGAAGCCTCACCCCTGACCCGCATCGACTACCTCACCCTAGTCGATGCAGAAACTCTCCAGCCAATCTCGGAAATCCTCCGTCCCGCCGTGCTGGCCGTGGCCGTCTTCTACGGCGAAGTCCGCCTCATCGACCACGCTTCCGTCGCACCGGCCTGAATCTCCCATGATGAAATTCGCTCATCAGCGAGGTTCTTGAGGATTATCCCGGTTTCTGAGAATTTCTCAATCTTGGCATCCCTGCCGCTATGCGAGCTTCCCCATGGTCGCTCCTGTCCGCAGTTTCTCCGCCGAACTCACCATCCGCTTGGGCTTCGTTCCGCTCAGTGATTGTGCACCGATCGCGGTCGCCCAAGAAACCGGGATTTTCGAACGCCATGGCCTCCACGTCGAACTCTCCCGCGAACTCGGCTGGGCCAGCGTGCGCGACAAAATTATTTACGGCCATCTCGATGCTGCCCAGTCCATTGCAGGCATCGCCATCGCGCTCGGCCTGGGCATCAATGAAATGCGTTGCGAAGTCGCGGTGCCGATGATTTTGAACCTGCACGGCAATGCCATCACGCTCGCCACAGCCATCAGTCTGGACAAAATCGGCCGTGGCGAGGGCCTGCGGAATTTCCTAACCTATCACTGGAAAAAGGACCGCCCGTTCACCCTTGCTGTCACCCATCGCTACTCCTCCCATTTCACGCTGTTGAAGTCCTGGCTCAACCGCAATGGCGTGACTGCTCCGGATCTGGTGGAAATCATTTTCCTGCCGCCCTCCCTGATGCCGCGCGCGCTGAAGGCCGGGCATATCGACGGCTACTGCGTCGGCGAGCCGTGGAATTCCGAGTCGATCCTAACACGAACCGGCTGGTGTCCCGTCACCTCCTCCGAGATCGCCCGTGGTCACCCGGAGAAAGTCCTCCTCCTTTCGGGAAATTTCCTGCGCGAACATAAGGCGGAATCGATCCGATTAGTCACCGCCCTCATCGAGGCCTGCCAGCTCTGTCAATCGCCTGCTTTCCGCGAAGATATGATCGCCATCCTCGCCCTCCCCGCCTACACCGGAGCATCCTCACAGGTGTTGAGAAACTGCCTTGGACCGATTTTCAACTCCGGCGTGGATCGCATCAGCGCAACCGGATTCCATATCTTCCATGGCGACTCGGTCAATCGCCCCAGCATGGACAAAGCCTCATGGGTTCTTTCCGAACTCAGAAATGCCGGCACCATCCCGGACGGCACCTGCGGCGCACTCTCCAGAATCTTCCGCGAAGACCTCTATCATGCCGCCGAACAAAACCTGACCGCCCATCCATCCAGTTCCCCACCCGCTCTGGGGAAATAAGCAAGCACTCGGTGAAATCACAGCTAACGATGAAGCACCATCAAGGCATTGCCAAAAGCGCTCTTACCCATGATCGGCGGTGCGATGATCGGCGGACTGGTGGTGTGGTCATCCTCAAAGCGCCGGTCGCCCGCGACGGAAGCTGCGCTCGCCCCCATGCCCGCATCGAGCACCACCGCCAGCACGCAGCCGGAGACGGATTCCCAGCCTCTACCCTCGCGGTTCCCACACCAAAAGCCAAGAGCTGGGGACGATGAGGCATGGGAAAAACTGGACGAAACCCTGCGGAACAACGTGGTGGTGAACTTGGGAAAGGTGGAGGACATCGGCAAACAGACCGCCAGCATCATGACTTCTCGCAGGGAATTGCGTTCCATCGTCCATCCTCGGGCCGCCACGCGTTTGCATTCGACAACCCACCGCTTCCCGGCGGACATTCCCGGCCATGGCAGGCCTCATCATCGCTCCCCGCGCACGCATTTTCCACGGTCACGAGTGGATTTATGCCACCGAGATCAAGAAATCCTTCGGCGATCCGAAACCCGGCGACGTCATCACGCTCAAGGATTTCCGCGACCGACCGCTCGGCTCCGCGATCTACAATCCGCAATCCCAAATCGTCGCCCGCCGCTTTTCCCGCCGCAAGCAGGACCTCGATCTGGACTTTTTCATCCGCCGCATCGGCCAAGCCATCGAGCACCGGAAAAACTGCGGCATCGATGAAACGCTGGCCCGCCTCGTCTGGTCCGAGTCCGACGGCCTCCCCGGCCTGATCGTGGACCGCTACGGCAAGCACCTATCCGTCCAGACGCTCACCCTCGCCATGGACCTCAGGCAGGAAATCATCCGCGACGCCCTGATTTCCCTGCTCCATCCCACCTCCATTGTCCTCCGCAATGACTCGCCCTACCGCAAGGCCGAGGGCATGGAACCCGGTATCTCCATGCTCCACGGCGACAACCCCGGCGCATTCCATGTCAGTGCCAATGGCCTCATCTTCGAGGTCGATCTCTACGACGGCCAGAAAACCGGCCTCTACCTCGACCAACTCCAAGCCCACGCCGAAGTCGCCGCACTCGCCAAAGGCAAACGCGTGCTCGACTGCTTCACCAACCAAGGCGGCTTCGCCCTCGCCTGCGCCAAAGCCGGTGCCGCCCACGTCACCGCCGTGGATGTCTCCGCCAGTGCCTGCGAAGCGGCTAGAAAAAACGCAGTCCTCAACAACGTGGAAATCGAAGTCCTCGAGCACAATGTCTTCGATTTCCTCAAACACGCGAAACCCGACTACGACCTCATCATCCTCGATCCCCCCAGCTTCACTCGCAACAAGGCCACCCTCATGGACGCCATGCGCGGCTATAAGGAAATCCACCTCCGCTCGTTGAAGCTGCTAGACAAAGGCGGCTTGCTTTCCACTTTCTGCTGCTCTTACCACGCCTCCCGCGAACTCTTCATGGACAACCTGATAGACGCATCGGTGGACGCGAAAAAATCCGCCAGATTCGTCATGAACCACAGCCAACGCGCCGATCACCCGATCCTCATTTCCATCCCAGAAACCGGCTATTTGAAAGGCTTCACCATCGAGGTCATCGCCACTCGGTGAGGTGAAAATGTGCCTTGCACAAAGTAGCGGGTGCGTCTCGCGCCAGACCGTGGCGGAGGCGTCTCGCCTCCAGCTTCTTGAATTCATGGAGAAACCAATTAGTGGACGAAGAGCAGACCAATAAAATTAAAAGCGGGCGCTAACAGCAGGCACCATCCTCCGGAACCAATGTGGTCGATCCCGCTCTCTTTGAACCCAATCATGAACATTATCCAGAATACAGCCCCCGCCAATCCGCTGAAAACCAAAGCACCCCACCACGCCCACCGTGATTTAAGAAATACGTTCCTCAAAAAGGGCGATACCACGATCAGCAGCGAGAAATTCAGGAATGCAGCGATTAACACGGCACTTCGAGGATCCAAGCCTTTCGGATTTTGTGCAATCTCCCAGAGACTCGGCCATGCTCTCCATCCCAACTCTTCCGACCCAAAACCCGGTAGAAAATGAAACGTCACAAACAGCCCCAGCGCCGCCAGCAGAAAGGCCATCGCAAGTAGATGTCGCCTATTCTTCATCACCGCAGCCCTGTATTTTCCGAATTGCTTCGATCCATGCGGATGCGGAAAATCAGTGGCCCTGCGCCTTGAATGCCGCGAGCGTGCCAAAACCCACCATCGCGATGATGAACACGATATAGAGCACGAAGAGCACAATCATCATGATTCCTACAAATTTCCAAAACGACCGCTGATGGCGCAAGGCGCTCTCCAGATCCATCATATTGCCGGAAATCAACAACGCGCCAATGCCGCTCGCGTATCTCCATAGCTTCAGCGCCGGATAGATGTAAACGAGGGCGAAAAGCGCGTAACCCACCGCCATCCCCATCATCACGCCCACAGGCATCGGGTTTTTCTGCATACCCATTTTGCCCATCGTCGCAACACCTCCCATCAGTCCCATCACCACCGCGGCAAGCAACATCAATCCAGCCCCCACGAACATCATCACCGAGAAAAACCTTACCCACGGCTTCGTCCCCGCGAGTTGGGCTAGGACGCCTTGGGAAATCGCCCCCTCGGCGGAGTAAGTCGGTGGCAAATTCATGGCGGGCGTGGCGTAGGGGTCTGTTGTCATCGCTGGGACGGTCGCAATTCAGAGTCGCCCCGGCAAGCGGATTTCCCTGTCGAAAATCAATCCTTGCCAACCCTGATACGGGGCGGTAAAGACACGGCGTTCAATTTGCAATTTCGCAGTTGGACGCGCTTCGTCTGGTCTTTTTCGCCATGGTCTCAGGAAGCGTTGCATGTGATGGCGTAATAAGAATCGAGAAAAATGGACATCTACGTGGGCAACCTGCCCTACACTGCTACGGAAGAAGACATCACTGGCCTCTTCGCCGCTTACGGACCTGTTGAACGGGTTAAAATCATCACCGACCGTGAAACGGGCCGATCCAAGGGATTTGCCTTCGTGACGCTCGGCGACCAGAGCCAACTGAATGCTTCGATCGAGGCTCTCAATGGTTACGACTATCAAGGCCGCGCGCTCCGCGTGAATGCCTCGGAACCAAAGGAATCCAAGCCCGGCGGCTTCCGTCCAGGTGGCGGCGGTGGTGGCGGCGGCGGCTACGGCGGTGAACGCCGTGGTGGCGGCGGCGGCGGCGGTGGCTACGGTGGCGGCGGCGGAGATCGTCGCGGCGGCGGCGGTGGCGGCGGTTACGGCGGCGGCGGGGATCGTCGTGGCGGTGGCGGTGGCGGCGGCTACAAGGGCGGCGGCGGCGGTGGCGGCTATAAAGGCGGCGGCGGTGGCGGCGGCTGGGATTGATCCTCCGCTTTCACAGACACCTTTTCAACAGCACCCGGTCCCCCTCAGTGGGGATCGGGTGTTTTTTGTGCCCCCATCTCCTATCCTCCTCTTCAAACATAGCATCTCAGCACGCGTGGCGTGATGCAGGTGAAAATTTCCCAAACGATGGTGCCGGCTTTCTCGGCGATTTCAGCCACCGGGATGTTCGGGCCGAAGATTTCAACCTCGTCACCTTCCATCACGTCCACGGCCCCGGTCACATCGACCATGAGCTGATCCATCGTCACGCGACCGAGGATGGGAAAGCGCCGCCCGCGCAGCCAGACCGCCGCGCCATTTCCCGAAACGTGGCGCGGGTAGCCATCGCCATAGCCGATGCCGACGGTCGCGACGCGAGTCGGCTGGGTGGTGACGAATTGCCGACCGTAGGAAATACCATGCCCGGCAGGCAGCGTCCGCAGCAGGGTGACGCGGGATTTCAAGGTCATCACCGTGCTGAGTTTTTCCTGAAATCCCGGCAGTGGCGAGACGCCGTATAACATCAGGCCAGGACGTGTTAGATTGCAGACGCCTTGGTCATAGCCTAACAACCCAGCGCTGTTGGAAAGATGGATCCATTTGAAACGCGCTGGCCCGCCGAGTTCGTCAATGATTGACCGAAAGCGGGCAAACTGGCTTTTCGTGAACGCCTCATCCTCATCCGCCGAGGGTAGGTGTGAGCCAATGCCCTCAAGCTCCAGATTTTCTAACGATTCCAAATGCCGCAAAGCGTTCACCAAATCATCCGCCACGAACCCGCCGCGCCCCATGCCGGTGTCCACAGCGAGATGGACCTTGAGCCGCTTGCCCTGAGCGGCGGCTAGACGGTTGAATTGTTCCGCCTCGGCGATTGAGGAAATGCAGGGCGTCCAGTCATTGGCGACGATTTCCGCACGCTCTTCTGCCCAAGTCGCGCCTAGCAGGTAGATCGGCGTGTACACGCCAGCGTTGCGGATGCGGCGGGCCTCCCCGACATTAGCGACGCCGAAAAATACGATGTCCTCCCCGGCCAAAGTCCTAGCGATTTCCTCCAGACCGTGGCCGTAAGCCCCCGCCTTCACCACCGCCATCAGCGCACCGGGGAAGGCTTCGCGGGCGACGGCTAGGTTTTTTTTCAAGGCCCCAAGGTCGATCTCCGCCCAGGCCCGGGGCGGGGAAGCAGGAAATGCAGCGTTCACAGAAGTCACGCTAGTTGGCCCAGCGGAACTGGCAAGGCTCGGGGAGATGATATACTGCCACGCCTCATGATTTGTGATTTTGCGCGATAAGGAGTGGCGACCTTATTGTCGCTTCTTTGCCGTCAACACGAATGAAAGGGACAATAAGGTCCCTTCTCCTTATTCCACAAATCCTGATGCGCGGCAGTGTAGCTAGATTTCCCCACTGCCGAAGAGCGTGCGGGAATCCACGCCAGCGCCAGTTTCAAGGATTTTCCACTGCCGATCCATGTCCAGTCGCACGCTGGCAAGGTGTTTTTGCGGCCATTCCTCCGGTGAAATCATCGAGAGCATCCGCCGCCCTCGCATTTCATACAAATGATAGATCCCGCCGACGATGGGCTCGAATTGAATTTCCGCCTCATAGACCAGTTTGTTCCAATTGAAATGGTCGATGGTGGCGAGGTAGGTTTCCCGGATTTCTCTCAGTTTTTGCTGGAGGTCGCGCTCGACTTGGGAAATGCCCCGAGATTTGAAAGAGGTCAAATCGTTCGGGATGATCGGCGGGCTGAGGGTGGAGACAGGATAAGGCAGAAACGCCCGGGATGGCTTGCTTGTAGGATCTGACATGGCGTAGTGGATCATTTGCCTTCGCCCATGATTTCCCACCGGGCAACAAAAAAACCGGGAAGCCACGGTGGGCTTCCCGGTTGGTTGAATGTTGGAATCAGAACCGATTATTTAGGAGTCGGAGCGACGATGGTTGGGGTAACACCAGTGCCCCACACGGTCGTTGCACCAGGGGCAAGCAGATCGGTTCCGCCGTTTTGCACTTTTTTATCAGTGAGGCTGATGTTGAGCGAGGTGACGCTGCTGTCCATTTTCAGGATAACGGCCTTACCGTCGTAGAAGTCCTTGTCGAAGGTGCCATCCGTTGCGCCTTTGATAATGGGCGCAGCAATGATTGGACGGCTGGGATTGCCAGCGCTGGTGAGGCCATTGGTGCCGTCAGCGATGTAAGCGAATCCCGCTTCACCCGCTTCGCAGGCTTTGGCAAAGTCTGGAGCATTACCCATTACGCCATCCGGCTTAGCCGTGAAAGATGTCTTGCAATAGAACATCGTTTCCGAATTGGCAATTCCAGCACTGATCATTTGCTGGAACTTCTTGTTTGCGGTGGTGCCGGTGATCGCGGTGTTACCAGTCGCAGTTGCGACCTTAGCGGCGGTAGCGTCATCTGGATAGCTCCCGTATTCGGTTTCAAACTCAAGCATTGCGATGCCAACCTGACGGGCGTTGTTCACAGCCTCGGTTTGGTCGGCCTTCTTGCGCTGACGGATCACCATGGGAGCGGTGAGACCGGCGAGCGCGGCGATGATGACGATGACGACAAGAAGTTCCACCAAGGTGAAACCACGATTTAATTTATAGTTTGTTTTCATATTATTATTCTATCTATCTACTGTTTATTTATGGGTTTGGGCAAACGCCCGGTTAGTATGTCCACTTCGGCTTCAAACCGAAAGGACTGTCGGCAAATTATCCCCACAACGGGGTAACGCAAGAAATAAGTTGTAAAATCTTATTTCACCCTGGCTTACCTTTTCAGCGGATGTCGTTCGGGATCGCGCTTGAAACCATCAAGCAGGTGGAATTCGCGCTCGGTGATCGGGTATGGCCCGGCGAACTCGACCTCGCGGCTATTCCCCGGCCGGCTGTGACAGGCAAACGCATGGCGGACCTTCAAGTAGTATAGGATCAGGTAGCGGTGGTCCGAGGTCCCTGTTTCCGCAAGAAAATCCGGCACACCATGCCTCGTGACGAACAATGCCAGCTCAGGAAAGGTTTCACAATGGGTCTTCAGGCGCAGGTAGCCGAAGGATGACGGCTCTGTTTCCACCAGCATGATCTGGTTTTTTGCTACTGCGGAGGAGATGCTCTCCATGAGCCAGTCACTGCCCACAGGGGCACACGCACCCAGCCACATGCCGACGAACGCCGTCGCTATCAACGGGATTTTCTCAAACCGGGACATTAGGGATCACTCTACGCCTAGGTTCCGTCCGCTATTTCGAGCACGGTCGTTCCGGATGAGGCTTTCGATGTAGCGGGTGTTAGGACGATTCCCCTCGGAATCGACGAAAAACGCGGTCTCCATCGGCACTAGGAATTCCACGGCAGAATTGATGCCGACCAAGCGGCCATGGGCATCCACCACCGGTCCACCGCTGTCGCCGGGCTGGAGCGGGATGTCGATCTTGAATTTACGGGTGCCGGTGAGCGCGGTCTCAGGTGCCAGAGCCGTGCTAAGCTTGCCCTCGCCGGATTTAAAGCCGGTAGAAATGCCGCCGTGGATCACCGCATTTCCCGCCGCCAGCCAACGATCCGGCGGCGTCCATTGATAATAGTAAGGTGTTGTGACCGGAATATGCAGCAAGGCCAGATCCGCCGATTCCGAGCGCCAGACGACCTTGGCCTTGGCTGGAGTCAGCCGCCCGCCATGGCCGTAGATGAGGAAAACATTCCGCCCCGCCATCCGCGCTAGAACATGGTCGGCGGTGAGGAAATAGCCATCCGGGGCAATCGGGGCCGCCGAGCCACCGTCGGCATCGCCGGGCGATTGTGAGGTCGAGAAATTGCGATTCACCCAGCGGTCGAGGTTATTCCGATTCGTCACCACCACCGCACTCACCCGTTCCGCGACGATCCGGTGAGTCGCCCGGGTGGGTGCCACTGGATCGGGAGGAGGAGGGATCGCACACGCCTGACACAGCCACCCCATGAGTAACAAACCCGACCACCGAAAAATTCTTTCCATCCGCGCAGAGCAAAGCACAGGCAGCAGCATCCGTCACACCTGATTTCAAAATTCACCCGACAATCGCTCGATCACCTTGCGGAAGGGCGAGGGCATCGCCAGCCCGCCCACTGCATCCGCCGCCTGCCAGACCTCGTCGGCCTGCGGGTGGAAATTTTTTCCCAGCCCCGCGCCATCATGCACCCGCAGCGTCACCCGGTAGCGCGTGATCGAGTAGCGCTGCTCAGTGAGGATCGGGAGGCTGGAAATTTCCGCCGCCTCACGCGTCGGCAGCTTCCACAATCCGGTCCGCCGGTTTCCCGCCTCGCGGTGAAGCAAAAGCCTGCCGCTGCCATCCCGCAGCCACAACGCGTGCTCGTCCACATCGGTGACGACCGGCTGCTGGCGCTTCACCGGCAGACGCTCCGGTTCACGAGTTTGGCAAAATCCAGCCACCGGACAACTCAGACAATCCGGCACGCCCGGACGACAAATCGTCTGCCCCAGTTCCATCAACGCCGAGTTATAAATCCGCGACCGTGCCGGGTCCGCCAAAGTTTCCGCCCATGCCCAAAGCTGCTTCTGTCCCGCCGTGTCATCCACTGGCCCCGAGAAATCCATCAGCCGTGAGAACACGCGCGCCACATTCCCATCCACCACCGCCGCCGGCAGATCGTAGGCAAACGCCCGCATCGCCCCCGCCGTGTAGCGACCGATGCCCGGCAATTTCATCAAATCCGCCCGCTCTCGTGGAAATTTCCCACCATACCCAGCGATCACCGCCCGCGCCGTTTCCCGCAGCATCCTCACCCGCCGATAATATCCCAGCCCCTCCCACGCCTTCAGCAATCGCTCATCATCCGCCGCCGCCAGCGATTCCACATCCGGGAAGGTCTCTAGGAAACGCGTGTAAAATCCCCGCCCCAGAACCGTCGCGATCTGCGTCTGCTGGAGCATCACCTCCGAAATCAAAATCGCATACGGCTCGCGCGTCCGCCGCCACGGATAGTCCTTGCCGTTTTCAGCAAACCACGCGGCCAGCGCTTCCCGAAAACCCTCCAGGTATTTCAACGCGGCTTGTTTCATCTTCGGCTTCAACATCCGCCACAGAGTCTCCGCTGCATCCGTTCCCGCAAATCCAAATTCACCGGACTCGACTTT
>JANXMQ010000203.1 GCA_025354565.1 Akkermansiaceae bacterium | reverse complement strand
AAATACGATGCCGATGCCGCATCAGCAAAGCTCCAAGCCAACGCCGCCGAACTCCAAGCTGAAATCACACTTAAACCAAAGGATTTCGACAAACTGCGCGCCAGCATCGCCGTCAAACGCGACGAGGTGGAAACCAAAGTCCGCGCCATCGATGCCTTCGATTTTCACGGACAGGAAACCGAGCTTGCACGCGAGGTGGCAGAGTCCATTGAAACCGAAATCGCCGCCAACAACACCCTCCTTTATAATGCCCGCCATGATCTCGCCCAGATCGAGCGCGGACTCGAAGACAACATCCGCTTCGACCTCACGGATATTCAGCGCGTTTTCAATGAGGCCCAGCTCACATTCCCAGAGCAGCTTGTTCGGGATTACGAAGATCTAATCGATTTCAACCACCGGATCCTCACGGAACGAAAAGGTGCCCTTCTAAACCGAGTCGTAACGCTCCGCGCAGAAATTACCGCCATCGAGCAAGCAAATGCCACCCTCTCGAGCCGCCGGAAAGACATCCTGCAAGTTCTTGGCGGGACTGACAGTCTGCGAAAATTCAAGGATCTCCAGCGCCAGATTGACCAAGACCGCGCCAATCTTACCCTCATGGAGACCCGAGCCGCCAAGTTGGAAGGTCTCCTGGCCATTCAAGATGATCTTCGCGAAACCAAAGCCCGTGCCGAGCAACTGACCGCCGAGATCCGCCAAATGGTCCATCATGGCAGTCCGCGCTACCAGGAAATCCAGCGTACTTTCAACCGCATCGTTAAGGAGGTGCTTGGCCTCACCGCGTTGCTTTACCTCGACCAAAACGGAGAAGGAAATCTCGACCCCCACGCCGAGTTCAGCGATGCCGACACAGACCTTCACACCGAGGAAGACCGTGGCACTTCATTCCGCCAATTGCTTTGCATCGCATTCGACCTCGCCGTTCTCATCAGCTACGCCAAAGAACCCTTTTTCCACTTCGTCTATCACGACGGCGGCCTCGAACGCTTCCAGAATAAACTCAAGCTGGCCCTACTGCGGATCATCCGCGAAACCTCCGCCTCTCACGGCATTCAATACATCTTCAGTGCCCTCAGCGAAGACATTCCGACCCAAGAAGACACCACAGGCCTCTGCCCTTCGCCGGAGGAAATCATACTCACCCTCGACGACAGTGGAGACCTCGGCCGCTTGTTCAAGATGGGTAGGTTCTGACCAGCATTGTGAATTACAAGTTCACAGACCACACCAACTGAAGCCAAAACTATTTCAAATATTCGCCAAGTCGCCGCAGCCGGGGGCTTTGTTCGCGCCCTTCTCAGCGACCGGAAGGAGCATCTCGTCACTTTGGGAAAACTCATCAGTGAAATGGCACCGGAACACGCCTCCCGCATCCACCGCATCGACGGCACGATGGGCAAGAAGGCGCGGGCGGGCGTTCTATCGGAAATCGTCAGCCTTGCCGAATCTGGCACCGGTTTCGCCCTGCTCGCGACTTCCTCGCTGGTCGGCGAGGGCTTCGACCTGCCACAGTTCGACACGCTTTTCCTAACGCTTCCGGTTTCCTTCAAAGGCCGCATCATTCAATACGCCGGCCGCCTGCACCGGGCGTGTGAGGGGAAATCCGACGTGCGCATTTACGACTACGTCGAGCCGGAGCACCCGCTCACCTCGCACATGCACCGCAAGCGCATGGCGGCGTATCGCGGGATGGGATACCGGACGGTCGAGGTGGAAGTTTAGGGCGACTCATGGCCATCACGTTGCGGTTCCGCCTCCTGGGCCGCAAAAGGATTGCGCTTGCCGACGATCACGAAGTGGCGCGAATACGCTTCCTCGATCAAATGTTCGCCGCTGCGGGAAAACCGAAGGCGGTGGCTGCGGTGCTGATAGACGGTGATGGATGGCTTGAGCTTCAGGTCGTGTACATGGAAACGCAGCAGCCGCAGGATGCGCCCGGCGCGGGTGAGATTGCAGCGGAGCAGGCGTTCAAGACAGTGAACTTGGCCTTGTTTCCAGCGTTGCAGATCGGCGGGCAGGAGCAGATTCATTTCCAAGAAAAGCTCCACCGGCGCGACGAATCGTTGCCGCGCGAGGATGCGCGAGACCGCCGCCACGATCTTCGGGTAGTCCTTGAACTCGCGATAGTTGGCGACGGTGAGTTTGGGGAGGTTTGACATAGACGTGTTAGAACATCCGGGATGGAATGGCGATCCTTGGCGTGGCGTGAAGAGCATATCGGGATCAAACGCGGTTGGCAATGCATCAGCCGTGACAGAGTGCATTGAAAGCGGTGAGCATCAAGCAGCGGCGGACTCCGATCCGCCGTGGCCCATGGTGGGTCGATGATGTCGGGCGAAAGCGCTTTTTCATCGGCTGTCCATTGGCCTTGGGCGATTCGGAATGGCAGCGGAGCGGACATGGCCGGAAATTCATTTTGTCTGAATTCATTTTGTCTGTAATTCATTTTGTCTGGGATCTTGAATGCGGGATCTTGAATGCGTTGAATGCGCGGAAATGTTCGGCGTGTTCACCATCCGCGAAATCGATTTGCCGGAGCGAACCGCCGGTCCCAACCACGCCAAAGTATTGACGCCTGCCAGCCGCATCGGCTATTCTAGGTTCCATGAAACTCAAATGCCCCGAATGCGGCACCGGCAAGGCCCGCAGGTTGTGCCGCCGCAGGGATGGTGCGGAAATCTGCAGCGCGTGTTGCGCATCCATCCGGGATGCGGAATGTGAGGGCTGTGTCCATTACGCTCCCACGCAGCAATACGAAGAGAACCGCGTCGCTTCGGCTGCCGGACTTCCCGCCGGGTATTTCATGATGGAAGTCAGTCCGGAGGTTCAGGAGGCCGTCAACGGAGCCCTGGAAACCGCGCAACGAGGCGGATTCGAAAGCGCCATGGACACGCTGACCGCCTTGCTGCACGACCACCCGCGCCATCACGATGTGCCCTACGGCATCGGGCTGGTCCATGCCTTGAAACGGGAGTACAAAGAATCGATCGCTTGGTTCGACCGTGCCATTGGCATCTACCCCGACAGCGTCGCAGCCCATTTCAACAAAGCGGTTTCCTATCAGAAGCTCCTCGACGTACCCAACAGCATCCGCACCTATCAGAAGGTGGTAGCCATCGGCCCCGCCAACGATCCAGAGGTGGCGAACGCCCGGTCCATCGTCGAAGATATGGCTGCCGTCATCAGGAGGAAAGAAGGCATCAGCCTTGGGTCCTTTCTCCGTGCCGGCGAAAAGTTCAACGAAGCTTTCCTACACATGGACCGCGGCGACTGGCGTGGAGCGCTCAAAGAATTCCGCGCGTCCGCCGCCCTCAACAAAACGAACGCTCCGTGCCACGGAAACATCGGTATCTGCCTCGCCTATCTGGGTCATAAAACCGAGGCGCTCGCGGCACTCGACCGCGCGCTCGAGATCGATCCGCAATACGATCCCGCTCTTACGAACCGAAATATAGTAGCGCAAATGACCGAGGGAAAACCGCTGGAGAACACCCGCTACGAGAGTATCAATTTCTCCAAGGAGAACTTCCTGAAAAACCAACGTGACGGAAACCGGAGGAATCCGGCCTGATCTGCAAAAAATGAGATTGATCGCGATCAGCGCATCCGGCCCTCATTTGCTCTGCACGTTGGGCGATGCGGAATACGCTCTATTCGTTTCGATCCGGAAAGATACAGTCGGACCGAGTTATGGATACTTAGTGGACAACTGACCTGACGGTAACAAACCGAACACGCCGACACACAGCAACCCCTATAATTCATTTTGTCTGGTATCGTTTCGGAGTTAGCCGAGACAAGGGAAGATCTGGTACATTTCAGGTAATTTCCTCCAGCGCGGACAATCAAGACAACGTGTGTTTAATGCTCCGTTAAATCCAGCGAGTCGCTACCGGCCCGTCGGTCAAATCTGTCCCCACTGGCCCGCCTCAGCTCCGGTTCAAGCTCATCAACAGCCTCAGCACATACCAGAACAACAGCGCGACGCTGGCGAAGAGCGAGAGCGAGGCGGCGACGTGTTGGCCGGGCTGATAGCGGTGGACCAAATTGCTGGTGTTATACAAAATCGAACCCGACGCAAAAACGATCATCGCAGCGGAAAACCACAGCCCGAGCGAAATTGGCAGAATGAATGAGGCGACGATCAAGCCGAGCGCAATGAAGCCGCCGATTTTTAACATACCACCGAGGAAGCTGAAATCCTTGCGAGTTGTTAGAGCCACCGCCGAGATGCCGATCACCATCGCCAGCGTGATCAGGCCCGCTTGCAGGATCAGCCCGGCATCGCCAGTGATCGCGACCGCAAGCACGATCATTGGTAAGAAAATAACCGCTTCCGCGACCGTGTAGAGTAGGAGGCCGGCGTATTGCATACCTACGGAAGAACCGTTAGTCGCCCAACGTTCCGCCACCCATGACACGAGCATGAAGGCTCCCATCACGATCAGCCACGAGTAACGGCTCGACCCTAACAGCACCAAGGCCGCAGTACCCCAGCCCATGCTGATGAACAGCCCTTCGAGCGCAATAAAAAGTCCGATGGCTCCCGCGAGGTGCCAATACGTTTTGCGGATAAATTCGGCGCGCTGCGATTCGGGCGAATCGGAAATCATGCCAACGGCATAAGGATTCTGGTAGTTGTTCATGGTGGTTTGAAAATCTCAGGTGACTTTGACACGCCCTATCCATTTCGCAATTCCTAAAATTCAGGTTCCTAGTCAAGGCCGTCGGTGGTATTTGAGGAGATGAAGTCGGAGCATCCATGTGACAGCTTTTTCAAGAAGCCACCCGTGCTCACGAAATGGGTCGATTTCGGCGGCGGGATCGGGTTTCACTGGTGCCGTGCCTGCCACTTTGAAATCCTGCATCCTCGCCGCACGTCCGAAAACCCTGCCTGCCGCCATCGTGCCGGTGTGGACGGGCTGCGTGCTGGCGTGGAAATTGACGGGAAATTTCGACCTTCTGTTAGCACTCTGCACGCTCGGCGGATCGATCGCCATCCAGATCGCGACAAATTTTTTCAACGACGCCATCGACGCGGAAAAAGGTGCCGACACGGTGAACCGGCTCGGCCCCCCGCGCGTTACGGCTTCCGGCCTGATGTCGTCGCAGGCGGTGATGCGGCTGGCGGTGGTTTTTCTAACGATCGCGGTTGGCTGTGGGGTGGTGCTTTATCAGGCGCGCGGCTGGCCGATCATTGCCATCGGTATTCCATCGTTGTTCCTCGCCTATGGCTACACCGGCGGGCCGTTTCCACTGGCGTATCGCGGGATGGGTGAGCTGTTTGTGATCCTGTTCTTCGGCCTCGTCGCGGTGACGGGCACGGTGTTCATCCAGACCGGAAATTGGCCGCGTGAGGCATTGCTGTTAGGGCTGCAAATCGGACTGCTGTCGTCGATTTTGATTTCGATCAACAACCTGCGGGATCGCGAGGAGGACGCGACCACTGGCAAGCGGACGTTGGCCGTCCGTTGCGGTCCGAAGGTGGCGGTGGCCGTGATTTGGCTGGAGGTGAAAATCGCGGTGTTCGCCGGACTGGGCTGGATTTTCCTCGGCCACCCGCCACTGGCGATCGCTGGGGCACCGGTATTTCTGCTAGGCTTGCGGATCATCTGGGGCGTGCTGACCTTTCCGCCGGGACCGGCATTCAACCGCCTGCTGGCGCTCGGCGGAGTGCAGCTCATCATCTTCGCCGCGGCCTTCCATGTGGCGGCCGTTTATGGCTGAGAATGAACGAACCGCGCGGCCTTCGTCGTTTCAGGAGGTCATGCGCCTTTTCCTTCTGCCTTTCATCATCGCTCCCCTGCTCCACGCGGCTCCAGATCCGGCGGAGTTGGTGAAACGCCAGTGCCGCTCGGTGCATCTTGGCTATGAAACGCCGAGAGCCCATGCCGCCTACCTCGAAGTTGTCCCGCAGAAATCCGCACCGGGAACTTATTTCTGTGCACTGGGTTTCCACATGGGCTACTTCGGCATCCAGGAGCTGGCGGACGGGAAAAAGATCGCGCTATTTTCCGTTTGGGAGCCGGAGAACGCAACGGGCGACGAGCGCGTGAAGCTGGTGGAGAAGGGTGACGCAGTGGTGGACAAGCGCTTCGGCGGCGAGGGCACAGGCGGGCAGTCGCGGATGGATTTTCCATGGGAGCCGGGGGAAATCGTTAGGTTTTTCGCGCAGGCGAAACCGGACGGCGATTTTACGGAATTCACCGGCCACATCTACGATTCCGCGCAGGCGAAATGGCGGCTGATGGCGACTTTCCGAACCCGCAGCAAGGGCCACGCGCTGGAGGGGCTTTACTCGTTCATCGAGGACTTCCGGCGGAATTACGAATCCGCAGGAATCTCCCGCACCGCGACGTTTCAAAACGGCTGGATCCTCGATCTGAGCGGCAAATGGTTGCCAATCGAAAAAGCCCGCTTCACCGCCGATGTCACGCCGTCCACCAACATCGACGCCGGCCCCGCGACCGGCGGGTTTTTCCTGAAAACCGGCGGCGAAACCAAAGCGGAGACGACGAAGCTGTGGGGGAAAATGAAGAGCTCCGCGAACGGCAAACTCCCTGCGAATTTGGAAAAACTCCTGCGTCCTTGATTGCGCCGGAGCGGGCGATCTCCCATTTTTTCCAGCGTGCCGAATAGCGGTTTTCACCCTCGAAAGCGCGGATTTCTTCAGCGTGGGGCGCGCTCTCCAACGGGCGATTGGCAAGTCCTTGTTAGATGACGTGACGCTGGAAGTGGAGAATCAGGTTCTCACCGTCGCATCGCGTCGGCCAGGAATTCGCCGAAATCCGAGATCGTTTGGAATTCGAGTTTCATGGGATGATCGAGAACATGCACCATTTCACGCGGAGCGAAGCGCCTCGCGAACGGAATGCGGATTGGTGGCGGCGATTTTCAGGAGGGTCCTAGCGGCTCCGCTCGGGCTGCTGGTGTGCTGCTCCCATTTATGCAGGGTGCGCACGCTCACGCCGATAAGTTGGGCGAACTTCGTTTGGCTCAGGCCCATGGCCGTGCGGATGGCGGCGGGGTCGGGATTGCTGGAATTGATCGGCGGCACGGGCAACAATTGGCCTTTCTCCGTGAGAAAACCCACCAAGTCTTCGGCGATATCCTTGAGTTGGGGAATCACTTCCTCCGGGGTATCGCCATGGCAACATTCTCCGACTAGACCGGGAATGGAACCGATGAAAACCTGATCCTCGTCACTCCAGCGCACGCTGAGGGGATAGTTCCGGGCAAGGCGGGCGGTTTCTTTGTCGGGAAGTTTTTTCATGATTTGGACTCGTTGATTTTTTCGGCAATGTGGCGTTCCAGATAAGCCTTGGCGTCGTCGCCGTCGCGCCCCGGAATGATGGCCGGGATCTTGACTGCGGGGTGCTCATATTTCCGGTGACTCCCCTTGCCACCGGGAGCGAGGGTGAAGCCTGCTTTGCGAAGGTCTTTGAGGAGGTCGCGGATCTTCCGTGGCACACGCAGGATCATACCCATTTTGGGCAGGGTCGCAACTTCAATCATACGCCATGGTGGAACGTGAGGACAGATGGGAGTCGCCAAGTCGAGGAAAACACCACCTTCGCCGTCGGGACGGCAGTGAAGACGGATTTCAAGGCTTCCACGCACCGAAGCAGGAAAATGGAATCCCTCGGCACGTTGTCGCCGCAGGGGAGGAGCACGCCGTCATTGTCGAGGAAGATGATGGGTGAATTCATTCGACCACTTACCTAGCTACCTAATCTTCCTATAAGCCCTTCCTCAGCGACTTTGCCTCGTCCTCGTCCGAAACCGGGTTGATACAACCCCGCGGAGGCCAGCGCTTCTTGTCCGGCTTTACTTCCACACCAGAGGCGGCGAGGAATCGTTTGCCCGCTGATTTCAAGTGGCGTATGACCGGGTCACGCCCATGATGCCGCACAATCCCTCGAAGCCGATGATCGCCCGCTACCGCCTGAAAGCGCGGGGATTTCTCAATGCGATATCTAACCGCCGCGAATTCGAGGGTGCGCTGATCCAAATCGACGGCGGCTACGGTTGCATCCATCCGTGGCCGGAACTCGGTGATCCGCCGTTAGAAAAATGCCTCGCCGATCTAGCAGGTAGCCGCAGCCGGGCCATCGTCCGCCGTGCGATCCGCTGCGCGGAATACGACCGGGTGGCGCGTAGTTTTGAGAACTCGCTGTTCGAGGAAATGGAAGTCCCCGCCAGCCATGCCACGCTGGCCAGAGCGGATGCTGCGGAAATCGCCCTCGCGGTGGAGGCCGGCTTTACCACGGTCAAACTCAAGGCCGGGCGCGATCTAACGGCTGAAGCGAAATTTCTCGAAACGTTGGCCGGCGAATTTCCCGCGCTGAAGTGGCGGCTGGATTTCAACGAAGCGCCAACGCCGGCAGAAGCAGCGGCTTTCCTGCATGGACTCACGGAAAAGACCCGCGCCGCCATCGACTTCGCGGAAGATCCTTGTCCGTATTCCGAGCCGACGTGGACCGCTTTGCGCCGCCAGACCCGCGTGAATCTGGCGGTGGATCGCGAGGCCGGGCCGTTGTCCTCGGCGGCTCAGGTGATGGTCATCAAGCCAGCCCTCGACGAGCCATTCCTGCTAGGCGAATCGGCGCTTGCCCATGGCCAGCGCGTGGTCCTAACAAGCACCATGGATCACCCGCTCGGCCAGGCTTTCGCGGCATGGGAAGCAGCGCGGCTGGAGTTGCAATTTCCCGGACTGGTCGGCCTCTGCGGGTTGCAGACGCACCACCTATTCGAGCCAGACGCCTTCACCGAAGCCCTCGGTCCGTGGTCGCCGGATTTCAAAATCCCCGAAGGCACCGGCCTTGGTTTCGACGATCTGTTAGCCGCCCTGCCATGGACGCGACTTTACTAACAAGTCCTGCCTTCTGGCGCGATCCGACACCGTTCGGGGTGGGAAAAATCCCGGCTCTCCCGGCGCTGGCCGGTCATGTTTTGTTCGAGACTTCAGGCAGCACCGGCGGGCCGAAACAGGTGGCCATTTCGAAATCAGCCCTACTCGTTTCCGCAGCGGCGGTGAACCGGCATCTGGAGGTCACCGGGCAATCCTGCTGGGGTCTCGCGCTGCCGCTTCACCACGTCGGCGGCTTCGGCGTGGCGGCCCGCGCGTTCGAAGCGGGCTGTGGTTTGAAAATTTTCGGCCAGCGCTGGGAGGTTGCGGCATTTCAGCGATGGCTGGGAATGTCCGGCGTCACCCATACCTCGCTGGTACCGACGCAAGTGCATGATCTCGTCGTGGCGAACCTGCGCGCGCCCGCCGCACTCACCGTCATCGTCGTCGGCGGCGGACGGCTCGATCCCGCCACCGGCCAGGCCGCCCGCGACCTCGGTTGGCCAGTGCTTGCCAGTTATGGCATGACCGAAGCCGCTTCGCAAATCGCCACCCAAGGACTCGATCTACTAGAAGCACCGTACTGCCCCGCACCGATCCAACTGCTGCCAATTTGGAATGCGGAAATTTCTCCGGATGGCCTGCTCGCCATTTCCGGCTCGGCGCTTTTTTCCGGCTATGTGAGTGATGGAAATTTCATCCCCCGCGAATCCGAATGGCATCTGACTTCCGATATAGCGTTGATTGAAAACCAAATGCTTACACCGCTTGGCCGGTCCGACTCGCTCATCAAAATCCTCGGCGAACTCGTCGATCCAGAAGCCATCGAACGCGAACTGCTCGCGCTTTCTGCCGGTCAACTCCGGCCCGACACCTTTGCCGTCATCGCCCTCCCGGACGCACGCGCGGGTTCGCTGTTAGTTCCGGTGTTTGAATATTCTGTTAGCCAGGATGTCATCGAAAACACGCTCTCGATTTACGCCCGGCTAGCCCCAGGCTTCCGCCGCCTAGAACTTGCTACCAGAATCGCTGAACTCCCACGCAGCGAGTTGGGCAAACTGCGGCGGGCCGTGCTGGCGGACTGGCTAAAATGCCGATCTCGTTAAATTCATAATTTCGGGGTTGTCATGGCCAAAAATCCGAAGATAGTAAGGGTATCTTGATTAATGAAATGAAAGATTCGATGCCACGATATGGCACTGCGTTGGCCAGCGACGGGCGGGTCATGCGTGAACCATCACCCGTCCAAATACCCAGCATACCCACCCACAACGATGATTCATCGCACCGAGGAAGGTCAGTCCGCCTTGTTTGAAGAAATGCCAGAACACGGAGGCGGTGCCCGAAAGAAGCGAGCGGGCGGCGACTCACCACATCCCAGCGATTTCGGCCTCACGGCTCCATCGCAGTTGGCGAAAAACTACGTGCTCGACACCAACGTCCTGCTGCACGACCCGGCATCGCTTGAGCGGTTTCAGGAAAACCACCTGTGCATCCTCGTCGATGTGCTCTCGGAACTCGACAAGTTCAAGTCCGAGCAAACCGAGCGCGGCGCGAACGCCCGCCGCGTCCACCGCCGCCTGACCGAGATGTTTTCCAGCTCGGAAAAAGTTACCCGCGGCGTCGCCACGGAAGGCGGCGGCACCGTGCGTCTGGTCATCTACGATCCCGCGAGCTGCCCGAAAAACTCGGAGCTACTCAACCGTTTCCACCGCGTTTTCCCCGACCGCGAGCGCGTGGATCACCGGATTCTCGCCGCCTGCCTACTGCTCATGCAGTACAACAGCGCACCTGTCGTCCTCGTCACCAAGGACATCAACATGCAGCTCAAGGCCCGCTCCGTGGGCATCGAGTGCCAGGACTATCTCAATGACAAAGTGGATGCCCGCGAGGTTTCCAACTACGAGGTCCGCAAGATCGAGGTCGATCCGAGCGAGCTCCACCGCTTCGCCAGCGCCGGCGAGCTTGAGGTTTCCGAGGACCGCACCGCTGGCGTCGCGATCAATGAATACGTCCTGTTAGGCGCTGGGGAAAAGCAAACTATCCCCGCCCGTCTCGCGCCGGATGGCCGCTTCGTCCGCTTGAATATTCCGGAGGTTTTGAAAATCCCGGACGGCCAGTCGCTCAAGCCGCTCAACCTCGGCCAGCGCTGCCTGATCGACGCGCTACTGAACCCGGACATCTCGCTCGTCACCTGCTACGGCCACGCTGGCACCGGCAAGACGCTGGTCGCCGTCGCCGCCGGTTTGCACGAAATGTTTAACCGCAAATACAACGGCATCACCGTCAGCCGCCCGGTCGTCGCGATGGGCGAGCAACTCGGTTTCCTCCCCGGCTCGCTGGATGAGAAAATGCGCCCCTGGCTCCAGCCCATCCATGACGCGCTCGATCTGCTGATGCGCCCTAACACTCCGTTAGGCCCGCGCCGCAAACAGCAGCAGAAGGTCGGCGGCGCGCCCCCGGTCGTGAAGAAGCCCTACGAACTGTTGATGGAACAAGGCATCTTGGAAATTGAAGCTCTCTGCTACATCCGTGGGCGCTCGATCCCTAACCGCTTCTTCATCCTCGACGAGGCCCAACAGCTCACACCGCAGGAGGCGAAAACCATCGTCACTCGGATGTCGCGCGATTCGAAGCTGGTGCTCGTCGGCGATCCCGCGCAGATTGACAACCCCTACGTGGACAGCCGCAGCAACGGCCTCGTTTACACTCGGAATCGCTTGAAAGGCCAACCCTTCGTCGCCCACGTTGCCCTCAACCGCGGCGAGCGTTCTGAGCTGGCGGAGGCTGGCGCGCAGTTGATGTGATCGCCCGTCCGATGCGCCACCCGGTCATACTCACCGCGCTGCTCCTCAGCCTCGGCGGTCCACATTTCGCACGGGCCGGGACGACCGGGGCGGAGAATCGTGATTACGCGGTCAAGACGCTGGATCGCATCGCCCGCCCGGTCATCGAATCGCTGGCGGCAGGTGAGTTGAAAAAGCGCCTCCCACTCGGACCCGGCGAGGAAACTCGGCGGGAATTCACTTAAATCGCCACTCGCGAACCAACTTCCCGCCGCCCTCGATCGGGCCAAGCGTTATGCCGAGGTGCAGGAGCGGATGATTTCTCCCGAGGGGACTTTTCCGGTGATCGGTCGTTCCAGTGCCTATCGGTTTGGTGCTTTTCAAACGCTTTCCCTCATCGCCCTGCGCCACGAGCTTCCGCAATCCGTGAAGCCCGCCGCCGTCCGTTGCGGACTGGATGCGGTGATCCATCGCATGATAGAAGCCCCCGCCACCTTTGATCAAAACGGCTGGCTGCGGCCCGGCATCGTCGGCTATCAACCGGCGATCAAGCAAAACTACATTTCCACGGGCAGCCTCTACCTCTGCCTCGCCGGAATGCTCCACCTCGGCCTCCCCGCCGATGATCCACTATGGACCGCCCCCCCGGAAAGCTGGACTCAGAAACGCCTTTGGGCGGGCGAGAATGTGCCGTCTGATCACGCACGGTGATGCGGTGGGTTGATGAAGATTTACCGCAGAGCCGCCAAGGGCGCAAAGGAATGCAAAGGGGAGAAGGGGGAAATGACATTCCCCACACTTTTCCAGCCTTTCTCCTTCCCGTCGCGGCCCTTGCTGTTAGCCTGTGGGTAACTGATGCACTGGACCGAACCCGCTACTTCCGAAGATTCCCACGCCGAGCTTGAGAAAAAACTCTGGGACGCCGCCAACATGCTCTGGGCCGGGGCGGATCTGAAGCCTTCCGAATACTCGCCCACCGTGCTCGGGCTGATCTTCCTCCGCTATGCCGATGTGAAATTCGCCGCTGTCGAGGCGGGGCTGAAACCGCAGCCGGGGTCTCGCCGCAAGACCGGCCCAGCCGATTACCACGCGGCGGGCGTCGTCTTTCTGCCGGAAGAGGCCCGTTTCTCCCATCTGCTCAGCCTGCCGGAGGGCGCGAATGTCGGCCAGGCCGTCAACGAGGCGATGCGCGCCATCGAGAAGGAGAACCCAGACCTGGCCGACGTGCTGCCGAAGAGCTACCACATCCTCGAAAGCCGCACGCTCTCCTCCTTGCTCAAGACCATGGCCTCCATCTCCATGGACAAGGGCGGCGACACCTTCGGCCTGATCTACGAATACTTCCTCGGCAAGTTCGCCATGAGCGAGGGCCAGAAGGGCCGGGAATTCTACACGCCCACCTCCATCGTCCGGTTGATCGTGGAAATTCTGGAGCCCTACTACGGCCGCATCCTCGATCCCGCCTGCGGCTCCGGCGGCATGTTCATCCAGTCCGCCCGCTTCGTGGAGGCGCACAAATCAAGCAGAACCCTCACCCCCGGCCCCTCTCCCAGAAGTAGAGGGGAGAAATACAGCGGCGATCCGATCAAGGAAATCTCGGTCCACGGCCAGGAGCGCGTGACCGATACCGCCCGCCTCGCCCGGCTAAACCTCGCCGTCCACGGGCTGAGCGGCGATGTCAAACAGGGGAACACCTACTACGAGGATCTCCAGGACTCCGTCGGCCGCTTCGACTTCGTGCTGGCGAATCCGCCCTTCAATGTCAGCAAGATCGACAAGGAGCGCCTCGCCGGAGATCCGCGCTACCCCTTCGGCATCCCGCGCACCGACAATGGCAACTACCTCTGGATCCAGCATTTCCACTCCGCGCTGAACAAAAAGGGCCGCGCCGGATTCGTCATGGCGAACTCCGCCGCCGATGCCCGCGCCTCCGAGCAGGAGATTCGGGAAAAAATCATCCGCGCCGGTCATGTGGACGTCATGGTCGCCATCGGCCCGAATTTCTTCTTCACCGTCACCCTGCCCTGCACCCTCTGGTTTTTCGACACGGGCAAGGCCAGCACCGACCGCGCGGACAAAGTCCTCTTCCTCGACGCCCGCCACATCTTCCGCCAGCTCGACCGCGCCCACCGCGATTTTACCAACGCCCAACTCGAATTTCTCGCCAATGTCGTCCGCCTCTATCGCGGCGAGCCCTGCGAATTCCACCACGGCTCCGAAGCGAAGCTTCGCGAAATATGGAGCAACGACCTTACTGTCGTTTCTTCAAAGTCTGCCAAGAAGGGGACAGTAAGGTCCCCACTCCTTTACAAAGACATCCCCGGCCTGTGCAAAGCCGCCACCCTTCAGGAAATCGAAGCCCAAGGCTGGTCGCTCAATCCCGGCCGCTACGTCGGCGTCGCCAAGGGCGAGGACCTCAGCGACGAGGATTTCAAGGAACAGCTCGAAGCCCTCAACGAGGAACTCGAAGTCCTCAACGCCGAAGCGCGCGAACTCGAAACGAGGATCGCCGAAAACGTCACCGAACTCCTGGAAGCATGAACAGCGAAATCATCCAATCCCTCACCTCCACCTTCGAAGCGCACGCCCAGCAGACCGAAGGCGGCGTGGAATACTGGCTCGCCCGGGACATCCAGCATTTGCTCGGATACGCCGAGTGGCGGAACTTCAACCAGTCCGCCATTTCCAAGGCGAAAACCGCCTGCGAGGTGTCCGGTTTCTCCGTCACCGATCATTTTGTTGGCGTCAACAAAATGATCCAATTGGCCAAAGGCGCGGAGCGGGAAATCGAGGATATCCTGCTCACCCGCTACGCCTGCTACCTCATCGCCCAGAACGGCGATCCGAGGAAAGAGGAAATCGCCTTCGCCCAGACCTACTTCGCCGTCCAGACCCGCCGGGCCGAGCTGATCGAGAAACGCCTGCTCGAAGCCGAGCGCGTCCTTGCCCGGAAAAAGCTAAGTGCCACCGAGAAGGAACTCTCCTTCGTCATCTTCGAGCAAACCGGCGGCAACGAGGATTTCGCCCTCATCCGCAGCAAGGGCGACCAGGCCCTGTTCGGCAAATCCACCCAAGCCATGAAGGCCCATTGGAAAGTCCCGGCCAGCCGTCCGCTTGCCGACTTCGCGCCCACCATCATTCTCAAGGCCAAGGACTTCGCCACCGAAATCACCATCTTCAACGCCCGGGAACGCAATCTCGGCACCGAAGCCGCCATTTCGCAGGAGCACGTCACCAACAACCAAGCCGTCCGCCAAACCCTCATCGACCGCGGCATCCGTCCGGAATCCCTGTTGCCCGACGAGGATGTCAAAAAGCTCGAGCGCCGCCTGATCTCGGACGAGAAAAAGGTCCTCACCAAACCCGAACACCTGGGAGACTCAACTCCAAAATCGACCGAATGAGTCTCGAAATTTCAAATCTTACTGGATTCCGAATCGCTGTAATTCAGCAGCTTGTGGAATCTGAACACCATTTTCCTGACGTCAGGAAAATGGTCCCCCGCAGGCGGTTCGCAGACCATTTTGTTGGCGTCAACAAAATGGTCCAAACCGGGGGCTCGGAAAGGTGCGCCACAGCCCGCGAACCCGAGGCGCGGATCCCGGAAAACGTCGTTGAACTCTTGTAAGCATGAAGGCCCTTGCTCGCCCAACAAAAACAACACGCCTCGACGAACTCGGTTTTGTGAGTCGGGGACGTTCGCGCCATCGTCCTCGATATGACGCGTCGCTTTATGGGGGCGAGTATCCGTTCTTTCAAACTGGCGACATCAAGGCCGCGAACCTTTATCTGACAGAATACTCTCAGACCTACAGTGAAGCCGGACTGGTTCAAAGTAAGATGTGGGACAAGGGGACGCTTTGCATTACGATCGCGGCAAATATCGCAGAAACGGCGATACTCGGCATTCCAGGCTGTTTTCCGGATAGCGTAGTTGGATTCGTTCCCGATCCCGAAAAGGCGGACGTGAGGTTTATCAAATATTACATCGATATCCTGAAGATCGGAATGCAGAGTATTTCTCGCGGCACGACTCAGGACAACATGAGTGTTGAGAAACTAATGTCGTTTGACTTCAACGTCCCCGACCTCCCCACCCAACGCAAGATCGCGGGCATCCTCTCGGCCTACGACGACCTGATCGCGAACAACCTGCGCCGCATCAAGATCCTTGAGAAGATGGCGCAATCCCTCTACCGCGAGTGGTTCGTCAACTTCCGGTTCCCCGGCCACGAATCCGCAAAGTTTGTGGACTCCGCAATCGGCCAGATTCCCAAGGGTTGGGAGGTGAAGACGTTGGATGAATTGACAGAAGTGATTCTCGATTGCCGCGGCAAGACGCCGAAGAAGCTGGGTGGTGACTGGAGCGATGAGGGGATTGTCGCGTTATCTGCGCTCAATGTAAAAACGGGCCACCTGATCAAAATGGATCAGGCCAAAACCCTTAGCGAAGAACTCTACTCGAAGTGGATGAAGACTCCGCTAAAGCGGCACGATATTTTGCTGACATCAGAAGCGCCCTTGGGTGAATGCTACTTATTGCCCGACGATACGCGGTATTGTCTGAGCCAGCGTTTGTTCGCTCTCAGAGCCAATCCTAAGATGATTTCCGCAGCCTTGCTTTTCTATTCGTTGATTTCACAACAGGGACAAGCCCGCCTTCAAAATAGGGCAACCGGAACGACAGTTCGTGGCATCCGTCAAGCCGCCTTGCGAGAGGTTGAGATTCTAGTGCCGCACCAAAAGATCAGAGAATTGGCCGGGGCGTTCTTTGATGGAACTGCGGCCCAATTGGCAAACCTCCAGCGCCGCAACCAAATCCTCCGCCGCACCCGCGACCTGCTGCTGCCGAAGCTACTTTCGGGCGGTTGATTCCTTAGCTCGCAATCTGCCGTCTTCCCGACTAATCTCATTCCCAACGTCATGGCCGCTTCAAACCTTCTCGCCACCAGTACCCCGAATCTCAAGAATCTACTTGGAAACGGGAGATCTTACCGCGTGCCCTCGTTTCAACGGGATTACTCTTGGAAGGAAGAGCACTGGGAGGATCTTTGGCTAGATTTGCAGGATCTCACGACTAAGCGGTCATTGCAGCATTACATGGGATCGCTGGTTCTCATGCAGAACGACAATCCCGAGGAATACACGATCATCGACGGCCAGCAGCGGATTGCGACCTTGAGCATTCTCATTTTGTGTGTGATCGCCCGGTTGCGGGGACTGGCGGATGCGGGTGTCGAACCGGAAGCGAACCGGGAGCGGGCGGCACTGTTGCGGGGCAGTTTCATCGGGGCGAAGCAGCCCGGTTCCCTAGTGGAGGCGAGTAAGCTCACGCTCAATCGGAATGACGACGATTTCTATCAAGGCACACTGGTGCAGTTGGAGAAGCCCGCCAGCGTGCGCTCGCTGGGAGACTCCGAAAAGCAACTCTGGGGAGCATTCAAGTATTTCTCGAAATGCATCGCTGAAGAGTTTTCGCAATACAACGGACAGCAGCTGGCGGAGTGGATCGATGCACTCGTCTCGGTACGGCTGCTCTTCATCCAGGTGGTGGTGGAGGATGATATGGGAGCTTACACGGTTTTCGAGACGCTCAACGCACGCGGTCTGGAACTGACCGCGAGTGATCTCATTAAGAACTATTTGATGTCGCTCGTGTCCAAAAAAGGCAAGGGCGATCTCGAACACGTACTTAAGCGCTGGCAACGGGTGACTAGCCAGATTGGTGTAAGGCGCCTGCCGGAGTTTCTGAGGCACTACTTCAATTCACACTATCCGTTTGTCCGGCAGGAGAGGCTTTTCCGCCGAATTCGAGAGCAGGTTACGTCGGCGGAGGGTGCGATGGAGCTGGTCCGTGATTTGGAACGGGCCTCGGTTTGCTATCGGGCACTTGGAGACGCGGAGGATGAATTTTGGCTCGATTTCCCCGGGGCTGCGGAGCAGGTCCGTGCCTTGGTGTTGTTCGGCGTGAGTCAATACAAGCCTCTCGCGCTGGCTGCATTTCGAAAGCTCAATGGTGACGAGGCGGTGAAGGTTCTCAAAGACTGCGTGACCCTTTCGTTCCGGTTCAATGTGATCAGTCGGCTTGGGACGCACGAACTGGAAAAGCGCTTCAACGAGGCCGCGCTAGGATTGCAAAACGGCACGGTGAGCAAGGCGTCCGGCGTTCGTGGCTTGCTGCAAGCGGTCTATGTGGATGACGACCAGTTTCGAGCGGATTTCGAGGTTTTCCGCCAGTCCGTCAGCAGCAAGGGAAAGAAAATCGTCCGCTATATTCTTTGCGAGCTTGAGCGCCAATACTCCGGGCACGATTTGAGCTGGAACACCGCAAGCGCGACAATTGAGCACATCCTTCCCGATCATTTGAATGATCATTGGGCGACGATTTTCTCGGAGGACGAACACGACCGCTACGTGGAACGGCTCGGCAACTACGCTCTGCTGGAACACGGGAAGAACAAGGGGATCGGTCAGCAGCCGTTCGCCGATAAAGTGGTGGCTTTCGAAACAAGCCAGTATGGGCTAACGAAAGAACTCGCGGCCTCGACGGAATGGAATCCCGGGATGATTAATGAGCGTCAGAAAAGACTGGCCAGGCTAGCAACCACGGTTTGGAAGTTTCCCTTATGAGCACCTAAATCGAACCTCTCTGGAATCCTCAGTTTCAACTGCGGATTCCAAGTTGAATCCGGCGCTGAGTCTGGCGGAGGTGGATAGATTTCATTGTTTTTGGCGTTTTCACAGATTGGTGAAACTGGCCTTTTTACTGAATTGGCATTCGGTTTTCACGGATTCAGGCGTTTCACGAATGCGTGAAACTGACGATTTCATGGAGGAATTTCAAAGAAAACGACGTTTTCACCATCTGGTGAAAACAGCATTTTTAGTGAAAATTCAGCTTGTTGGTTTGCATGGATCTCGGTAGTCTCGGCGTATGGTGAAACTGCTGCCAGCCCCTTCAGCCCTTCGTGAAGAAGCGCTTGCGACGATGCAGAAGACGCTCGGGAGAGCGGGTGAAATTCTGGAGCACCAATGGGTCGGTCGCGAAAGTGGGCCGCCCTCTGACCGAAGCTACCATTTGTCCTTCAACCTCCGAGTTGAGAAAGGAAATCTGGCGGCTCGCGGAAAGGTATGGCAACTGCGGGCGATCATCAAATCGGTAGTTCATCCACGCGAGGCGCGGCAGGCGATTTGGAATTTGAAGCGGAATCCGCCGCAAGACGAACGAGGCGTTCCCATTTATCCGTTGCTGATTGCTCCGTATATTTCCGATTCGGTTGCCGCGATTTGCCAGCAGGAGGGGATCGGTTGGCTGGACCTTGGCGGGAACTGCGAGTTGGAGTTTGGAGGGATCTGGGTAGAGCGGCGGAGCCTGCCGCGGAAGTACAAAGAGGAGCGCAGATTGAAGTCCCTGTATTCGCCCAAGGCATCCCGCATCCTGCGAGTGCTGCTCCAAGGACCCTTGCGGCCTCACAAGGTGGAGGAACTGTCGGCAGAGGCCGGGGTGAGCCTCGGCTTGGTGAGCAAAGTCCGGCAGGTGCTGCTCGATCAGGATCTGGGTGAGGACAGCAAGGAGGGCATCCGGATCAAGGGGGCTGCGGGTGCGCAGGCTATTTTGCGGGATTGGTTGCGAGAGGATGATTTTTCCCCACGCGTTCAGGTGCGGGAATACTCCACCCTTGCCTCCGACTTCACGCTTGCAGGTAACCTCTTGAGTTTCTGTGGGGCCGGAAATTCGCTGTCGGACAAGGAGCCATTGTTCACCCTGAACTTCGGTGCCTGGCTTCGGGCCCCGCACAACGTGCCGACGGTGGTTTCCGCATATCTGGACCAGTTTCCTGATGAGAGTGAACTCCTGCCGTTTCTGCAGGCCCGGCCCGTTTCGCGTGGAGCGGGGAATCTCCGCATCTTGGTGCCCAGCGATTACCTGTCCGTGGATATCGGACGGCAGCACGTGAAGGGGCACCCTGAATTCACCGTTGTATCGGATCTCCAGCTATTTCTGGATCTCCAAGGGGGTGAACCGAACGGCGAAGAGCAGGCTTCTGTGCTGCGCGAGCGGCAAGACTTCAATGGGGGGTGGGCATGAGCTTGCAACCGTCACAATTCGATGAGTATCCCGCCCACGGCGTGGTGTCGGCCAGCGCCGCGCTGGTCACGGCGTGGTCGGCCTTGGAGAACTACCACTCCGAACTCGCGGTGGTGGGAGGTCTGGCCATCTACTTCCACACACAGCATCAGGTGAATCCCCTCTACCGACCGACGCCAACACTGGACGTTGATTTCGGGATCACGCTTGCGGCTGATGCGGGAATGGCTGCTCCAGCGGCGTTTGCCTTGGCTCTGGCTGGATTTCAGGAAACTGAAGAAGGTCGGATGTATCTCGAAACGGAACACGGGAAACTCTTTCTCGACTTCCTGACCGAGCACCATCCGGCGACCACTGGCACCCGGAATGTAAGTGATCTCCATGCATCCATCTACCCGGGAATCAACCGTGCGCTGTGTGAACCCATCAAGCGGGAGGTAAGCGGCCGCGACCATCTTGGAGATTTTCGCACGTTCCACATTCCGTTTTGTAACTATGGCCCGCTTTTGGTTCTGAAGATCAATGCCTTTGCCCAGCGGAACGGGGTGAAACGGGGAAAGGACGCTTACGACGTCCTTTCGCTGGTTCGGTCGTGCGTGGACGGGCCTGAGCAGGTGGTGACGGCTTTCGGCGAGGAGAAACGGAAAGAGAACGCCGGGCTGGCGCTTGCGATGAAAACTCTGGAACAGCACTTCACGCATCCCGAAGCTCCGGGGCCGACGCTCGCTGCCTCTTTCTACTTGGGGCCACGGGCCAACCTGAAATCAACTATCCGATTGCGCGAAGACTTGGTAACAGTGGCTCAGGCGCTGATCAATTCGTGAAACTATGTCTAACTCCTACACCGAAGACCACCTCGTCGAACAACCGGCGATCCAGCTCATGCGGGATGAGCTGGGTTGGGACGTGGTGAATTGTTACGGCGAATGGGATGGCGGGGTGAGCGCGCTGGGGCGTGACGGAAAGCGGGAGGTGGTTCTCACGGGCCGACTGAAGTCGGCGCTCCGTCGGATGAATCCGGATTTGCCGGTGGAGGCGATTGAGGGAGCGGTGGAGGAGATTTGCCGGGATCGCACGGCGTTGAGTCTGGCGGAGGCGAACCGGGAGATCGACAAGCTGCTCAAGCAGGGCGTGAAAGTTTCGTTTCCCGATCCAGAGCACGGCGAGCAGCGAGTGGAAGTGGTGCGTGTGGTCGATTGAGAGGTGCCGGAGAACAATGATTTCCTGCTGGGGTCGCAGTTCTGGGTGGCGGGCGAGCTGTATTTGAGACGGACGGATTTGGTGGGCTTCGTGAACGGCCTGCCTCTGGTGTTGATCGAGCTGAAGAAGCCGGGCGTGAACGTGCGCGAGGGATTTGACAAGAACCTCCACGATTACAAGCAGACGATCCCGCAGCTTTTCCACTACAACGCGCTGCTGTTGGTCTCTAACGGGGTGCAGAGCAAGATCGGCAGCCTGACGGCGGAGTGGGAGCATTTCGGCGATTGGAAGAAGGCGACGAGCGAGGAGGACGTGGCGGGGATCTCGCTGGAGACACTGCTGCGCGCGGATCACCGCTATGTGTTCACACTGATCCACAAGTTCCGCAAGGATCCGGGGACGCTGCATCCGGTGCTGTCGGAGCGGGATGACATCATCGTGCTGACGGACGAGGCGCACCGCAGCCAATACGACACGCTGGCGATGAACATGCGCACCGCGCTGCCGAACGCGAAGTTCGTGGCCTTCACCGGCACACCGTTGATCGCCGGAGAGGAACGGACGCGCGAGGTCTTCGGCGATTACGTGAGTGTCTATAATTTCAGGCAGTCGGTGGAGGACGGGGCGACGGTGCCGCTGTTCTACGAGAACCGGACGCCGGAACTGCAAATCACCAACCCGGAGCTGAACGAGGAGATCTATCAAACGATCGAGGACGCCGGGCTGGACGAGGATCAGGAAGAGAAGCTGCGGAAAGTGCTGGGCCAGCGTTATCACCTGATCACCCGCGAGGACCGGCTGGATGCGGTGGCGAAGGACATCGTTCATCATTTCCTGAACCGCGGCTATCAGGGCAAAGCGATGGTCGTTTCCATCGACAAGCTGACGACGCTGCGGATGGTTGAAAAAGTCCGCGCGGAGTGGGAGGCGGAGAAGGCCCGCGTGTTGAAGGCGCTGGAAGGGATGGCGGGCGGTCATCCGGATTTCGCCACGCTGCACGCGCGGCTGGTCAATCTGCAGGAGACGGACATGGCGGTGGTCGTCTCGCCGGGGCAGAACGAGATTTCCGAGATGAAGGATAAGGGCTTCGACATCCTGCCGCATCGCGAGCGGATGGTGAAGGAGGACCTGGAGGAGAAGTTTAAGAATCCCGCCGATCCCTTCCGGCTGGTCTTCGTCTGCGCGATGTGGCTGACGGGCTTCGATGCGCCGAGCTGCTCCACGCTCTATCTGGACAAGCCGATGCGCGGCCACACGCTGATGCAAACCATCGCCCGCGCCAACCGGGTGCATGGCGAGAAGGTGAACGGCCTGATCGTGGACTATGCGAATGTTTTCCAGGAGCTGGAAAAGGCATTGACCATCTACGGGTCCGGCACCAGCGGCGGCGAGATGCCGGTGAAGGACAAGAAGGAACTGGTGGAAGCCCTGCGGATCGCGCTGGAGCAGGCGGCGGAATATTGCCGGAAGCAGAACGTGAATCTCGCGGCCATTACCAACGCGACCAACCAGCTTTTCATTCCCGCCGTGAACCAGCTCACGCGCACGGACGAGGTGATGGATTCTTTCCTCGGTCAGGCGAACGATGTGGCACGGCTCTACAAAGCGGTGATGCCTGACCCGGTGATTCCTTTGTTAGCCCCGAAGGCGCAGGTGATCGCCGAGCTAGCGAAAGCGGTGCGGGCGACGAAGGATCCGGTGAACATCACGGAGGTAATGGCGAAGATTTCTGGCGTGCTGGATGCATCGATTGTGACCGAAGCGCTCAAACAACCGGGAGCGGCGGCGAAGACGATTGATCTGAGCAAGATCGACTTCGAAGTGCTGGAGCGGAAGTTTGCCAAGAGCAACGTGAAGAACATCGAGGCACAGCAACTGCGGGCCTTGATCGAGCGCAAGTTGGACAACCTGATCCGCCTGAACGCGAGCCGCTACGATTTCCTCGACCGGTTCCAGAAGATGATCGAGGCATATAACAGCGGCGCGCTGAGCATCGAGCAGTTGTTCGCGGAACTCGTCACGCTGACCAAGGATCTGAACGAAGAGGAGCAGCGCCATTTGCGCGAAGCGGTGAGCGAGGAAGAGCTGGCGGTGTTCGACATCCTCACCCGGCCCGGCCCGGATCTAACACCGGTGGAAACGGAAGCGATCAAAAAGGTCTGCCGCGATTTGCTGGCAAAATTGAAGACCGAGCTGCTGGTTCTATCTTGGCGGAACAAGCGCACGACCCGCGCGGCGGTGAAGGTGGAGATCGAGAAGATGCTGGATTCCGGATTGCCGGAGAAATTCACCGCGGAGCTTTATGAGCAGAAGTGCGGCGTACTGTTTCAGCATGTGCTGGAGAAGTATCCAGATAGGGGGACGAGTGTGTATGAGGCGGCGGGGTGAGGAAGATTGGAGTTTTCACCCCTTCTTCTTCGCGATGTAGGTGCGGACGTTTTCCTCGAGGATATCCATCGGCACTGCGCCGTTTTTCAGGACGAGGTCGTGGTATTCTCGCAGGCTGAATGCGGGGCCGAGTTCCTTCTTGGCCAGGGCGCGCAGTTCGAGAATTTTGAGCATGCCGATTTTGTAGGAGGTGGCCTGCGCGGGCGACACGATGTAGCGGTTGGTCTCGGTAAAGATGTCGCGCTCCGGATTCGGGGTGTTCTGCCGGAAGTAATCGACCACTTGGGCGCGGGTCCAGTGTTTCTCGTGAATCCCGGTGTCCACGACGAGGCGGACGGCGCGTAGCAACTCGTCGTTGAGTCGCCCGAAGTCCTGATAGGGATCGGTGTAGAAGCCGAATTCCTTCGGGAAATATTCGCAGTAGAGCGCCCAGCCCTCGGCATAGGCGTCGTTGCCGCCATACATCCGGAATTTCGGGATGCTTGTTAGTTCCTGGGCGATGGCGATCTGCATGTGGTGGCCGGGGATCGCCTCATGGTGAGCAAGGGTTTCCATTTCGAAAATCGGCAATCCGCGCATGTCCACCGTGTTCACGTAATAGATGCCGGGCCGGGAACCGTCGGCCGAAGGGTGCTCATAAAACGCGCCGGCGGCACCTTGTTCGCGAAACGGCTCGACCGGCTTGATGATCAGCGGAGCATTCGGCTTGGTGATGAAAAATTCGTCGAGCCGTACGCGCATGTCATCGATGATCGTCGTCGCGCGCTTCATGTAGGCGGCTTTGCCCTCGGGCGTCGTCGGGTAGTAGAATTGCGGGTCTTCCTTGATGAACTTGAAGAACGCCTGGAGGTCGCCCTTGAAGCCGACTTTGGTCATGATCGCTTGGATGTCGTGGTGAATGCGTGCCACTTCGGTGAGGCCGAGCTGGTGAATCTCGCCAGCGGTCAGGTGGGTGGTGGTCGCTTCGCGGAGGGCAAAGGCATAGTAGGCGGGACCATCGGGCAGTTTCCAGACGCCGTCGTCGTCAGTGGCGATTTTTTCCTGGGCAGCCAGCACCGTGAGGATTTTCTCATAGGCGGGCTTCACGATTTCCGTCAACGCGGAGCGGGCGGCGGTTAGTAATTCCTGTTTGCTGGTGGCGTCCACGTCCTTCAGCGCGCCGACCTTGCCTTCGAAATCCTCAAGCATGGCGCTTTTTTTGGCCGAGCTGTCGAACGGCTGACCACTGATGATTTCCTTCATTGAATCAACGACCAGCGGGAACACGAAACGCGGCGGGATGATGCCACGAGCCTCGCGGATTTTCACCCCTTCGAGCATCTGGTCAAACAGCAAGCCTATGCCCCGCAGCCGGGCGATGTAGGCGCGGGCGTCGGCGACATTGTCGATCGGGTGATAGTTGATGAGGAAGGCCGGAGCTTCCGAGGGGAGGGAGGAAAGTTGGTTGAGCGGATAATTGTGGTAGCGCCATTTCCAGCCCTCGATGGTGCGCTCGGCGGCGGAGACGAACAGCCGGTAGCTGATCTGCGTCGGGTCGTCGAGTGCGGCGAAATTGATGGTGCGCTTCAACTCTGCTAGATTCTGGACGTTGATTACGAAGTCCTCCAGCGTCCGGGTCTCGGACATGTCGTCCCATTTGTCGGTGTCCTTTTTAATTCCGAGTTCCGCCATGAACATCGGGCTGCGCGCCATGCCCTCGTCAAACACCCGGTTGAAAAAGGCATTGGCCTTGGCGGATTCGTTGCCGACAGGTGGCGATAGTTCAGACGCGAACAAAGGTTCAGACAGTGACACTAACAGCGCGAGTCCGGCAAGAAGATGGCGGGGATTCATGTGGCGCGTATGATGCACGGGTTGTCGGCTGACTGCAAGCGTGAGCGGGCATCATCGCCGCAGGCAGGGCAAGATGCCTTCCCGCGATTCTCACCGGCTTAAGGCTGCGCTGCATGGAATTTTGGGTTCACAGACGACGAGATTTTCACCTTCGAGCGAGCCGACCGCAGTGCCCGAGAACTCGCGCGTCAGAGACCTCTCGATCAATTCGAATTGATTGACGGCTGGAAAATCAGCAATGGCCTCCGCTCGATGGCCCACATGAACGGTTCCTCACTCCATGTCAGCCAGCGCTCGATCCAGCCGCTGCGCGGGCGGAATCCAGACCCGCCGTCTGGCCATCGTGACATGAAGCTGAAGATGAGCCGGACTCGATCAAGAGGAGATTTCCACAAGGCACGGAACAACCGGGAAACATCCTGCTCCGGCAGATACATCAGCACTCCTCAAGAATGAAAAGCGTGGCGATGGCGTCATCGCTCAGGATTGCTGACGACTTGTATCACTCCAGCGCTTACTCTTTCGCAGTGGGAGTGCTGTCGTCCGCAGGCAGGATCTCGTTGGTCAGGCGCTTGGCTCCCGCTTGGGCGAAGTCGCTCTGCGGGTGGATGCTGCGGGCCTTGAGATACCATGAGAGTGCCGAGCCGATTTGCCTAGGGTTGCGGTTTTCAAACTGCCGAGCCTTGTCGAGCGCGCGAGTGAAATCCGCGACCTTGGGGGCTAACAGCTCAAGCTCACGACCGAGTTTGGGGTCATCTGGGAAGGTTTCGCGGAGCACGGCGAGCTGTTCCCATGCGGCATAGTCCTGGCCGACCTTGCTGAATTCCGCTGCCTTGCTGAGGGCGGTTTCGATTTTCGTCAGGTTCGTCATGATTTGTTTGAAGGCATCCTCACGTTTCGGATCGCCTTGGATGGCGGGGGCGATTTCGTATTGCCGGCGGGCGATTTCGCGGAAATTTCCCTCGCTGAGCAGGCGGTCGAAATCATTGCGGATGGGGACGAGGCCACCGGCGCTGCTGACGAGGGCGCGGAATTCCTTGAGCTTGGGATTGGTCGGCCAGATCTCGGCGGCGGCTTTGATTTTTTCGGCAGCCTTATCGCTATCCTTGTTCATGAGATGGCCCTTGGCTTCCTCGATCGCGAGGTCCGAGGCGAGGGTGTAGGCGGCGATGGCGCTGTCCACCTTAGAGGCGGGAAAGTCCTTGGCGTTGGCCTTCAAGCGGGTGGCGAGTTCCATGGTCCGGGTGTAATCATGGGCTTGGAGGCTGCCATAGAGTTCGTTGAGATCGCGGAAATATTCGGCAACGCGGCGCTTTTTCTCCAGCGGCATGGTGGCGACCGGGGCGAGGAATTCACCAAGCGCGTAGGCCTCCATTAGGCGCTGGGAGGCGGCGTGGAGTTCGTTGCGGGAAAGCATCAGGTCGAAGGCTTCGACATATTTCGAGGTCTCGCGGATGGCTTCGTTCGATAGCGAGTCCAGTGAGGCGACGGTGGGACTGACGCCGACGGACTCGGAAAACAGCTTGGAGACGTCTGAATTTTTATCCACGCGGAGGGTGGCATCGCCGTCTTTCCAAATTTGATTGTAGAAGCGCGCAGCCATCAGAACGTGTTCGTAGCGGCGCTCCATGAACCACTGAATCATGCTGACCTGATATTGCGCCTTGGTCTTGATGGTCTGCATCTCGGTGCGCGCGATGTTGGATTTTTTAAGAAGCTCGATTTCCGCGATGCGGCGGAGGGTATCGGCGTATTTAAGCGAGTTCACGCCGGCTCCGGGATTGACGGCGGGCGCGGGCTTTGACTGCTTGCCCTTGGCATCAATGGTTCCTCCGAGTTCCTTATCGCGCTCGTGGCGGGCCTTCCAATCGCCCTCGGCGATGATGGTCCTCTTTTCGTCTTCGATGGTTAGATTGAGTTTATTCAGGCCGTTCACGTCCTGCTTGGCGAGCATGGCCGTGTAGATGGCCTCGGCGAGGGAGCCGCAGAGATTGGCATCGCCGGGGTAGCTGGCAGCGGTCGGCAGCAGTTTGAAAGCCCCGTAGAGATCCGGGCCGCCTTTTTTATAAGGGGAGATGGTCGCCAAGATTTCGGTGATGATTTCGCGGTATTTCGCCGCGGCTTCATCTTTCTCGGGCGGTTGGCTGAGGAATTTTTCGAAACGCGCCCTGAGGATGCGGTTGTCGCCCAGGGGGATAGCGACGCCGCCGACGGTGATCGTCTCGGCGGAGGGGTCGAGCATCGGGATTTCCTGGCCGAGTGGACTGGCCGCAGGTGGTTTTTTTGCGCCACCGGGGGCGGTATCGCTCGGTGGTGACGCGGCCGGAGCGGCGACGGCGGGGGCGGCTGGCGGCGTGTAAACCTGGGCGTGGGCGATCCCGGCGAGGCAGAAAGTGAGCAAGAAGCGGATTTTCATGAGTCGATGGAATTTTTGCGTTAGAGACGGTTGACGCCGGTGGCAACGGGGATGCCGCCTTGCCGGAATTTCACGCGAAAGGAGTATTTCTGTTTGGTATCGATGTTGAGCTTGTTGAACTCGTTAGGAATCTCGATGCCGACGAATTCATCCCCAGCGGGGGTTTCGATGCGCACGCTGACCAACTGACCGCGCCCGGTTGTCCACTGGAGTTTCTCGTCGATCTGGCCCTCGATGACATACTCGTTGCCGCGCAGGCTGTTGCCATTTTCCAGCAACTCGCTGACGCTGAGTTTGGCGACTTCGCCGAACGAGGCGGATTTTTTGCTGATGAGCGATTTTCCGGCAATGACCGCCACAACGATGGCGGCGACGGCACCGATGATGATGCCGGGGTGGAGATTTGAGCTAGCGCGACGAGCCATGGATGACGTGGGTTCTGAAGAGGAAGGTAGTGGAAAGCCGGAGGAAATCGAGGGCTAATATCCGCTCAATCCCATTGCGGTCTGCGGACCCCGGCCCAAGTGGCGATGAGGGCGACTGCGATATGAGCGCCGAGCGTGTAAAGGCAGGCATTTTGCAAGGAAAGGTCGGTGTCGATCACGGATTTCACCGCGTCACGCACTTGGGTTTGCAAGGACTCCACCGAGCCGGACCATGCCCAATAAGCCGAGATGAAGGGACGGGTGAAGGCCTCGACGCTCACGGGCAGGGCGAGCACCGCACCGGATAGCGGAAGCTGAAAACCGACCAGATAAATCGAGAGCAACGAGGCTTGTTCCGCCGTCCGCATGAGTGAGGAAATGGCGAGGCAGATGGCAGTCATCGAGGCGTTGATCAGCAGCAGGAAGCCTGCGTGCTGGATAAAATCTCCGCGAAACGCGCCGAAGAAATTCACGAAAAACGCCATCCACAACGATTGGCCGATGACCAAACAGGCGAGGAAGGCCACCTTCGACGCAAGATAGGCGGACGGTCGCAGCCCGCCGAATTTCTCCTTCTCATAAATCGGCCGCTCGCCGGCGATTTCACGGGCCGAGTTGTTAGACCCCATCAACGAGAGCAGCACCACTTGGAACATGATGATGCCGGAAACCGCCGAGCCGACCTTGGCCTGGTCCGAGCGGACACTCTGTTCTTCGAGGACTTGCGCCTTCACGTCGGTCTGATGGGTATCGGAGTAGCGGCGAATATTGAGCGAGGCCTTGTCGCTGAAAATCGTGACGAGGATTGGGAAGCAAACAATGATCGCGAGTTGCAGGAAAACCTGGCCGCGGTCGCGGAAAAAGATTCGCCAGCGGCGCGAGAGTAGCGTTGAGAACTGGCTGAAAACTCCCGGCAAGCGCAGGTGGTCGTCGGCAGCAGGCTCTACCGCCGGGGTGGCCTCGCCGCCCACCAGGGCAACCGGCGGCGGGGCGGCGGCGGGGAGGTGAAGGTCGCCGCTGGAGATCAGCAGGGCACGGTTCTTGTCCATCATTTTCTGATAGGACTCACGGTGTTTCTGCCAGGAAATATGCCAGCGTTCGGACGGCTGCGTGGCCAGACGGGGATAGACTTCCTCGGTATCGCTGACGGAAAAATAATGCGTCAGTTGCTCCGGCGGGCCGTGGAAGGCCAGACGGCCCTCATGCAGCACCAGGATGGAGTCATACAATTCAAGGTGTGCCAGCGAGTGCGTGACCGAGAGCACAATCCGGCCATCCTTGCGTGAGAGGTCGTGCAGCAGGCGGACGATTTCCCGTTCCGAGCGCGGATCGAGGCCGGAGGTGACTTCATCACAGAGCAGGAGTTTCGGGTCGGAAACGAGTTCCATCGCCAGCCCGAGCCGACGTTTCTGGCCACCTGATAGAACCTTTACCTGGCGGTCGCTGATCGGGCTCAGGCCGGTTTCCTCCAGCACCCGGTCGATCCGGTGGTCCAGTTCCTCCGTGCTGGCGCAGCGGACGCGCAGGCGGGTGGCGGTTTCCACGGATTCGTCAACGGTCAGCGGGTCATAGGCGATCGAAAACTGCGGCACGTAACCAATTTCCGAGGGGGAGAAATCGCCATCTTCGGATAGGTTGCGGGTGTCCCAGAACAAGCCTCCGCTCGACTCTGGATTGAGACCGGCGATGGTTTTCAGCAGGGTCGTTTTCCCGCAACCCGATGGCCCGACGATGGCCATGAAGTGACCTCGCGGGACGCGGATTGAAACGCGGTCCACCAGCGGGACCTCCTCGCCGTCTTTGCGGATGGTGAAACTGACTTCTTTAAGTTCTAGCACGAATGAGTTGGGGCTGGGAAAAGTAGCTAACGCCACGAATGCGGTAAGTTTATCGCCATCGGTAAAATAAACGGCCGGGCCACCTTGCTGTTCAGCCGAGCGGTACGATGCGGAGCACGCCGGCCGCCTTGGGGTGAAGCGTGGAGGCTAAGGTGGAGGCCATGTTGGCCGTACTGGATTCCACCGCTGGCAAGGCCCCAGCGTCGTGGTCGAGGGCATTTCGCAATGCGCCTTCCACCAGTTGGCCGCAGTGGATTTTCATCGGTGGCAGTGGGCCGAGATCGCCGGTCAGCTCACGGATGCCTAGATGCCGTGCCTCAGCCGCCGTTTTTCCGCGCAGCAACTCGGTGGCTATGGATGCCACGGCAATGGCGGTCTGGCAGCCGAAGGCTTGGAACGACGCCCGGTCGATCACGCGTTGGCCGTCTTTTTCGGTAAATTTCAGCCACATCCGCAGCATGTCGCCGCACTCGGGTGAGCCGACGGTGCCGACGGCGTCCGCGTCAGCGAGTTCGCCTTGGTTCTGGGGATTCGCGAGGGTTTCGCGGACTTTCGTTTCAAATGAACTCATGATTGCTGGCAGGATCATGCGCCTTGGCGGGCGGCATTGCAAGCCACGCTCACTTCGAGGTGAATTGTCGGCCCTTGCCGGTTTGCCATGCCGTGGTGACGCTGCCGAGTAATGCGCCCAAGTCCTCCTCGGACAGGATGCGATACTCGATGCACTTGGCGTGGGTGGTTTCCGGGTATTTCTTGACCACCATATTTTGCACCTCCGTCCCGGTTTGGGCGGCGACCTTGTCGATCAGTTCGCGGCCATGCGCGGCGAGTCCGCTGAGGGTGGTGTTCGAAGTGGCATCGGTGATGGGGCTGATGAAATAGAAGCGGGCCAGCGCCTGACCGACGGTGTCCACGGTGACTTCATCGACGATCACGGCCCCATCCAGCACATACTTAGCGCGGCTAACGGCGGTGATCCGATCGAGCGAGACCATGTAGTGGCCACCCGGCAGAGTGGCTTGCCAGAAATGGTTAGGGACCTGGGTGTCATTGGTTTTGGCGGGAGTCGTGGTGCCATCGGCTGCGGTGGTGTCCGTGCCAGTGGCGTTCTGGGCTGGCAATTGGGCCACGCAGGCGAGGATGGTTGATAGGGCAAGAAACAAGGTTTTCTTCAACATGCGAGTAGTATGGCACCTTCCCGCCCGGTTGGCCAGCCCCGGCGATGGTTTCGGGTGAAAAATATTTACCAAGCGCAAGCGGCATTAAAATCAGGAAAAGTTAAGGATTGTCAGCAGGGATGCATGAGCGCATCTTCCCCCTGTGGTAAGTTACCGTCCAAACGTCGCCGCATTGGTCGTGAATTCGGCAGGCAACCTGCTGATTTGCGAACGTTGGACGATACCCGGCGCATGGCAATTTCCGCAAGGCGGTGTCGATTCGGGTGAAACTCCCGAGCAGGCCCTGCATCGCGAGGTGCGTGAGGAGGTGGGTCTGGAGGCGAAACATTATGAAGTGGTGGCCCGCCGCGAGGGGTATCGCTACCTCTACCCGGAGCACGCGCGCGGGAAAAAACTGCGCAAGCACGGCAGTCATGGCCAGGAGCAGACGTATTTCCTCTGCCGTCTGAAATCAGACGCACCGCAGGTGAACGTGAATCAGAAGCAACGGGAATTCCGCGCTTACCGCTGGATTCTGCCGATCGAATTCGACCTCGACTGGTTGCCCGCTTTCAAGCGCGACGTGTATCGTGAGGTGATGCGGGATTTTTTTCAGATCGAACTTTAAAAATTTGCCCACTGGAGACGCGCGGTCGGTTTTCAAAATCGCCCGCATCCTAACAGCATGCCCAGCGCCCTCACGGCGAAGCCTCCCCGCGATTTCCATGGCCGTGCGGGCCGGACGAATTCCCAACCCGCTGCCTCGGCGTCGGCCGTCAGCGCCGGGGATGGATTCACCACCGTCGCCTTGGCGCACAACTCTAACATCGGCAAATCCGCGCGGCTGTCGGTGTAGCCGTGACTGTGGATGAGTTTGCCGCCCGCAAAGTACGACGCAGGTAGTACTTGCCGCAAGCGCACCACTTTCGCGTGGCCCTTGTGATTTTCCAAGTCCGGGAAAAACGGGCCAAGCTCGACCGGGGTGCCGAGTGTTAGATCAAATCCCAGCTCGCGCCCGATTTCCGCCACGTAGAACTCCGGACTCGCCGAGGCCAAGATGAGGAAATCCCCCGCGCGGCGATGCTGTTCGAGTTTTTCCCGCAGTTCCGGATAGATCGCGGGCATCACCTCTGCGGCGAATTCACGCGAATACTCAACCACCGTCGCGGCATCCATCCGCCACAGGTAGCAGAGAAAAACCCGCTTCAGACCCGCCGCTCCTAGCAGCCCGGCTAATGGCACAAACGCGAGGAAGACCGGGAGAAACAGCCCCCGCCATGGCTCGCGGCGGAGGACGAAGTGCCGGAATAACAACTGGCAATCCCACGCGATCAAGGTCCCATCCAGATCAAACCAAGCGATGCCCCGTGGCGGGATTTCTGATAGTGGCGCGGACACCCCGGAAGCATCCATCCGGACGCGCGAAGTTTCAAGCGTTCCCGCCAGCCGATTGAACTGATGCCGCTCGCCACTTTGCTATTTCCGCGAGGATACAAGGGCGTTAGGGTCGGCGGGTGACGATGAACGCTGGAGGAATGCTGGTGGCCGGGCCGGAACGCTGGGACGAGGCCTGCTTCGCCGTGCCTGCGGTGCGGGCGCTGGTGGCCTCCGGTCTGGGCGTGGGGATTTTGTGCATGGCCGCGCAACGGGATTTCTGGACATCAGTGGCTGGACTAACAGTGATCGACATCCCCCTGAAATCGAATGCACGGGCCGTAGCAGCGGGCATCCGCGGAAATTGGCAGGCCTCGCTGGCGTGGGACCCAGGTCTCGCTGCAGAGGCTTTCAAAGCGGCGAGCATTCCCAGGCGGCTCGGTCCCGATGACGCAAAACTGCGGAAATTTCTCACCCATCCGCTCGCAAGCCGACCGGGTCCGTTAGAGCACCGGGTCAGACACTATCTGGCTGCCGTCGAGGAGATGGGTATCCCGACCGCAGTCCCGGAATTTTTCGCCCCCTTTGACCTCTGCATCGCGCCGGTGGCTGGCGCTGTCCTGCTGTGTCCCGGTTCGGACTTCGGCGCGAGTCACGAATGGCCGCTTGAGAGGTGGATGGAAATCGCGGAAAAACTCACCGCTTGCGGTTGCCGAGTGACCGTTGCCAGCGTCGATGGTGGCCGCGGCCTCGCAAAACTTCTCACGGATCAATTGGGCAATCATAACGGCTTTTTTCACGCTTCTCCGCTCGCCGGTGCCATGCCCTTGCTGGCAGTCCACGCCTTGGTCATCGCAGCGGATGGCTCGTTGCCGCACCTGGCAGCCATGGCCGGGGCTACCTGCATTACTCTTTTCGGCCCGAATGACCCAGCTTGGAAACGCCCGCTCGGACGTCGCCACGCTGTCGTCCGGCGGCATGTGGAATGCGCGCCCTGCCTGCTGCCGAAATGCCCCTTGGACCTGCGCTGCCAACGCGAGCTGGACAGCGAGCGAGTCTGGCAAACGGTGCGCGAGAAACTAGCACAATTCGCCCGCTAGATATTCTAACAACATCTGCATACCCACCCCCAATCACCATGCTCGAAGACGATTTCACTTGGGTCCTGCGCAAGGCTCTCAAAGGCCACGACCTTGCCCCAGCCGCGGTCGCCACGCGAGCCGGACTGCCTGAATCCGAAGTCCTCGCTTTTTCACGGGGAAAATTCTCGCCCGATACCGCCCGCCGCCTCGCCAATGCCCTCGGCTTGAATCCCGCGGCGCTGGCAAATCACCCCACCCATCTGCCGCAGCCGCTCACTCTATCGGAAGTCCAGCGGCTCGACCTCCCCTTTGGCCAAGAACGGGTGAACGCTTGGCTCATCCACACGCCCGACATCACGATCCTTTTCGATACCGGCTACGACCTCACCGCTTGCCGCGCCGCGCTCAACGGTCCCCTGCCTGCGGAAATTTTCATCACCCACGCCCACCCGGACCACATCGGCGGCATCTCCACCTTCCGCGCCGCAGGGATCATCCCATACGCTTGCCAGATCGAAAACACCCGCACCATGAAGCCAGGCGATTCGCTCCAGTTCGGCCCGCTTACCCTCCGCGCCTGCGATCTATCCGGCCACGCCAATCCGGCACTCGGCTATCAAATCGACGGACTCGCCCTGCCAGTTCTCGTCACTGGCGACGCCCTTTTCGCTGGCTCCATGGGCGGCTGCGGCACCCCCGCGCTCTATCAGCACGCGCTGGCCCGCCTGCGGGACGTTCTATCAGATTTGCCCGATCACACCATCCTCCTCCCCGGCCACGGCCCCGCCACCACCCTCGGCGAGGAGCTGCTAGGCAACCCCTTCCTCGCAGGCATCCCGATATGAACGAATCTTAACCGGGATTTTTGCCGTTAAAAAATCGGTGGCAGCGCGTCAGAGGCTCGCTAGATTGAAAGCCAGTGGAAAAAACCGACATCCCTCCCGCAGTGGCATCCGACCCGGTAGCCGACCGCGAAACGTGGAAAACCACCAGCCGCCAATTCTGGGTCATTTCCAAGGCATTTTTCGCTTCGGAACGCCGGCGCAAGGCGCGTGGATTCCTCATCGCCTTGCTGCTTCTCTCCCTCGCCACGGGAGCGGTGCAAGTGCTCATGAGCTATGCTGCGGCCCATTTCATAACGGCTATCACTGACAAAAATCAGGGAGCCTTTTGGGACACGCTTTGGAAATATATCGGCACGATCCTACTCGCGATCCCCATCGGTGTTTACTATCGCTGGGTCGAGGAGCGGCTGGCCCTGCTGTGGCGGGAATGGATGGCGCAGCATCTGGTGAAACGCTATTTCAACAACCGCGCCTACTTCCGCCTGCGCGGCTCGGAAAGCGTGGACAACCCGGACCAGCGGATCAGTGAGGATGTTAGAAACTTCACTACCAGCTCGCTGTCGTTCCTGTTGATTGCGCTGAACTCGGTGGTGACGCTGGTCAGCTTTATCGGCGTGCTGTGGCTGATTTCAGGCACCCTCGTCGCGATCATGGTGATCTATGCCATCGCCGGCACCGCCATCAGTATCGTCATTGGCCGCAAGCTCGTTAGATTGCATTACCATCAATATGAAAAGGAGGCGGACTTCCGTTACAGCCTAGTCCGAGTGCGAGACAACGCGGAGTCGATCGCTTTCTATCGGGGGGAAAAACGCGAGCATCTGGATCTTTTCAACCGTCTAACCGCAGCGGTGGCCAACATGCGGATCATCATCATCCGCAACCGGAATCTCGCGTTTTTCACCAACAGCTACAATTACCTCGCCCTCGTCTTGCCGGTTGCCGTCGTCGCGCCGATGTATATGCGCGGGCAGGTGGAATTCGGCGTGGTCACCCAAGCGGCTGACGCATTCCGGACCGTGCTAACAGCGATCTCGCTAATCATCATGCAATTCGGCGGCCTGAGTGCCTATCTGGCGGGAGTCCAGCGTCTCGGCAGCTTGTGGGACCAACTTGACGAGCACGATGCGGAGGAACAACGGATAACCTCTGAAGCCGCTAACAAGCCGGAGGAAAACAGCCAGATCGTAAAGCTCGATGAACTCACCATTTGCACCCCGGTGGTTATGAAAACGCTGGTGGAAAAGTTGTCGCTCGAACTCAAGATCAATCAAAGTCTTATCATTATGGGAGCCAGCGGCACCGGCAAGAGTTCCGTTCTCCGCACCATCGCCGGTCTGTGGCCTGGAGCCTGCGGTTTGCTCGAACGTCCGGCAGCAGATCAACTCATGTTTCTCCCCCAGCGACCGTATATGGTGGAAGGCTGCTTGCGGGATCAATTGCTCTATCCGTACCCCGACCGCGGAGCCACCGACGAGGAGATTCTCGCGGTCGTGGAGGCCGTCAATCTATCCGATGTGTTGGAGCGTGTGGACGGCGACCTGAAACGAGTGGTGGATTGGAATAACATGCTCTCACTCGGCGAGCAACAACGAGTCGCCTTCGCCCGATTGTTTTTGCGGCAACCAAAATTCGCCTTTCTCGACGAGGCGACGAGTGCGCTGGATGAGGAAAATCAGGAGCAGTTATACCAGCAAATTAAGACTTCCGGCATCGGCTTCATCAGCGTGGGACATCGCACAACCTTGATTCCCTATCATGACCGGCTTTTGTTGTTAGATCGCTCCGGTTCGTGGAAAATCGAGGACGTCGTTCCCGCTCAATTTGGAGACGCTGCGCCGTTGTGAATCTCCATGTAGAGATCTTCCAGCGAGCGGCGGACCGGGGCAAAGGCACGGACGCGGACGCCAGCACGCACCAGAGTTTCAACTAACAAAGCCGGATCGAGGGCATGTGGCAGGCTGATCCTGTTAGCTGATAGAATCTCGCCGCCCGCGCTGTGGATGAGTCCGCAGGCGCTGTCCCATGGCGCGAGATCGACCTCGAAAACTGGCGTGTCATGTTGGAGTCCGCCGGCGCTGCCCTCGAACACCCGCCGTCCCTCGCGGAGGATGGCCACGCGATCGCACATCAGTTCGACCTCGGCTAACAGATGCGAGTTGAACAACACAGTCATCCCGCGTTCGTCGCGAAGGGTGAGGATGAATTCGCGGAACCACTTGATACCCTCCGGGTCGAGGCCGTCGGTTGGTTCGTCCAGCAGCAAGACTTCCGGTTCGGGCAGCAGGGCTTGGGCGAGGGCGAGTCGCTGGCGCATGCCGTGGCTGTAGGTGCGGACTTTCGAGGCAATCCGTTTGGTCAATCCAACGCGCTCGACCACGACACGGGCGGCGGCGGCATCGAAGCCGGTGGAATAACCCATGAGGATTTTCAGGTTATCCCAGCCACTGAGATATTCGTAAAACGCAGGGGCTTCAAAGATGGCCCCGACTTTTCGCAAAGCCTGTGCGCGATTCTTGAGTACGGAGACTCCGCCAATGCTGACATCCCCGGCGTCCGGCATGACCATGCCGAGGATAATCCCGAGCGAGGTGCTTTTTCCCGCGCCGTTATGACCTAACAGCCCGTAGATTTCCCCGCGCTGGACGTGGAAGGAAACATCATCGAGTGCGGGTTTGCCGCCGAACTTTTTGTAGAGATTGTTGGCGACGAGCATCGGTTGATAAGTATTAATTTCCGGCGGCGAAGCGGACTTTGTTAGAAACGCTCAAGTCGGCGTAGAGGAAATTCGTCCCATGGGGATGCCAAGCTTCCTTGTCGGAGATGAGCGGGATTTTGTCAGGACGATCCTTATTGAGACCGAAGACCGAGAGTTGTGATACCGGCTTGCCACTTAGCAGGAAATTCCAGAAATAGCTGCATCCGGTGGTTTTGAATTGCTGCTTGTCGGCGGGGCATTGGAAGGCGTCCGGCGAGCCGAGATAGGACAGCAGGACGGTATCTAACACCGGCACATCTTCGGTCTTGGCAGCGCGTCCAGCTTTGAGATCGGGCATGATGTTATTGTGATCCAGCAAGTAGCTTTGCAGGCCCACGCCGAGCTGGCGGAGATTGCCGAGACAGGCCGCCTCGCGGGATTTTCCGATGAATGTTAGGGCCAGCGGATAGCCGACCCCGGCGAGCACGGCGATGATCGCCACCACGACGAGCAATTCGATCAGGGTGAAGCCACGGTTTTTGCTCATTGGTGGGGGCCGAATTCGTTGCCGCGGAGGCCTTGCATCTGTTCATTCATCGCGTTCATTAGCGGGGCGAGGTCGAGCTTGGTATCCGCGCTGGATTTTTCAAAATACGCTTTCATGCCCTGCTGGGTGATCTTGTCGAGCAGGTCCGCGCCGAGTTCATCAGCCCGTGCCATGTCTGCTCCGGTGCGGCCTGCCTGAATGTCTTTGAGGCCTTGCTCAACGAATTTCCGGCGCTGGTCCGGTTTCATCGCATCGAGCGATTCCATGAACCTCCCCATGGACTCGACGATAGTTAGATCGATGAAACGGCCTTTTTCACCCGGCGCGAGTTTGCGGAAAAACGCCTCGCCGGAGCGGTTGTCCCGACTTTTTTCCCGCTCTTGGAAATCCAGGCGGTTTACCAGATCCGCGATCTTGCGGATTTCCCCGTCCCGACGGTGGGCTTCCGCTGGGTCCGGTGGCGAGGTTTGGCCGGACCAGTCGGCGAAGTTGGCGCTGGCGACTTCCTGGTCCACCCGCGCGGCGGTGATTTTCCGCGACCCCGCATAGGCCCGAACCGCCCAGACACAGGCCCAGACGGCGATCAGGACCAGCGCCGCTTTGATCATCACTTCCCTGCGTGCCATAACTGTCCGAGTCTAGGGCAGGATGCCGGACGCGCAAGCGGACAAAACCTCACGACTAAGTTGGCACGCGCCGGGATGGGGCGAGCGTTCATTCTGGATGCTGAAGCGCGTTCATCTTGAACGCTAGGTGCCGCGGACATTTTGTGCGCCGGATAAACACGGGGCAAGATGTCCTGAGCACTCAGTGGACAAAATGTCCACGCTCCATGGGCGGTAACTGTTATGTGTCCTTGCTGTGTTGGCACTCACGGTGTATGGCTTTGACAGCGGTGTGGTTCCCAGCGATTTTAAAAGCCAGCGCATGATGATGAGAATCCTACTGACAGGCGGCGCGGGCTTCATCGGCTCCAACATGGTGCGTTATTTGTTAGGCGAAGCAGTTGGGGAAACCGGCCTTCAAATCGAACGTTTGGTGACCCTGGACAAGCTCACCTACGCGGGGCATCGCGCCAGTCTGGGCAGAGCGGCCAAGGGTGCGCGGCATATTTTTGTGGAGGGCGACATCGGCGACAGCGCCTTGGTCGGAGCCTTGCTGCGGGAACATGAAATCGACGCCATCCTGCATCTGGCTTCCGAGTCGCATGTGGATCGCTCGATTGAGAATCCCGAGGCCTTCATCATGACAAATCTGGTCGGAACCTATCGGCTGCTGGAGGCGTTCCGTCAGTATCTAGCAGAATCCAAGCCTCGCACGGAGTCGCGGAGAAGGGTGTTTCTCCATGTCTCCACGGATGAGGTGCATGGCTCGCTAGGGGCGGGTGAGCCGCCGTTTTCCGCGACCACGCCGATGTCGCCTAACAGCCCATACAGCGCGACCAAGGCCGGGAGCGAGCATCTGGTCCGCGCCTATCAGCACACCTACGGCCTGCCGGTGATCATCACGCGCTGCTCCAACAACTACGGCCCCCGCCAGTTTCCGGAAAAACTGATCCCGCTGATGATTGGAAAAACACTAACAGGCGGCCCCTTGCCGGTCTATGGCGACGGCGGGAATGTCCGCGATTGGCTGTATGTGGAGGATCATTGCCGGGGACTCGCGCTGGCGCTGGCCCAAGGGCAATTGGGGGAAATCTATATGCTCGGCGGGCGTTGTGAACTAAGTAATCTGGAGGTCGTCCATGCCATCATCGAGACGCTGCGGGAGCTGGCACCGGACCGGGTGAGCAAGACCGCCGCGGAATTGATCGGATTTGTTAGAGATCGCCCCGGCCATGACCGACGTTATGCGGTCGATTCGTCACGCATCGAAAACGAGCTGGGTTGGAGGCGGCAGGAAAATTTCGCCACTGGCATGCGCAAGACCGTGCAATGGTATCTTGAGCATGAGACATGGTTGCGGGCGAGCGAAGGTGGATGTTAGATTAAAAAGAGGTCCTGAACTCAGCCCGCACCTCAGGTGGTGGGCCGGAACTTGAAGATGAGGAGCGGACTGTAGTTCACGACGACTTTTTTCAGACCTCGGCAAAAGGCTTGCACAATCGCAGGCCCGGCACTAATTCCACCCGCATGAGTTCCGAAACCTCCCTCATCCTGCTTAAACCGGACGCGATCCAAAAAAATCTCGCCGGCCAAGTGCTCGCCCGTTTCCAAGCCGCCGGCTTCGTGATTCGTGGCATCAAGATGATGCACCTCAGCGACGAAATCCTCGCCGATCACTATTCGCACATCGCCGATAAACCATTTTTCCCCGCCGTCCGCAGCTTCATGCAGGAAACGCCGGTCATCGCCCTGGCGCTCGAAGGCGAGGACGTGATCGCCGCCGTCCGCGATTTGTTAGGACCGACCGATTCGTTAGCAGCCGCCCCCGGCACCATCCGTGGTGACTTCGGCTTCAAGGACGGCGATGCGAAAATGCGCAACGTCTGCCACGCTTCGGATTCCGTGGAAGCCGCGCAAGCCGAGTTGAAGCGCTTCTTCAAGGACGGCGAGATCTTCGCTTACTGAATTCCCGATAAGGAGGGTGGACATTCCTGTCCACCCAGCCAGTCAGCCGCGAAAGAGAGGCACCTTCAACTTTTCTCCTTTCTCCCCAATTGGCTCGCGACAGGAATCTCGCGACTCCTTATTTTCCCTCTCCGAAGATCGCGCACCGTCGCATACTCTGCGGATAGCGCAGGAAAAAGCCAGTGCTTTGCGCGGAGCCTCAACTGTCTCCCCGCACCTCGCAGATCCAAGCGAAGAAACGTCTGCGGATCTCGTAATAGATCGGCCCCGTGGCCTTCTCGGCGACGGCGCACTGGATGTCGTAGATGGAACCGAGCGGAGCGAGTTGGACAGGAGCGAAGCGACGTGCCCGCAGGGTGCGACCGGCGGGGAGCATCAAATGTAATCGCCAAAGACCGCCCGCGTGTTCGCGTCCGTCTTCTCGATGGGCGTGCCGGTGAAGCCGATGAACGACGCATTCGGCAAGGCATCGCGCAGGTTGCTGGCGAAGCCGTAGGACATCTCGCCGGTCTGGGTATTGACCTTGCCGCCGGACCCACACTGGCTGCGGTGCGCCTCATCGCATCGCCTTCAACAACTCCTGCAAACTCAAGACTCTGGGCAATGCCGACAGAAACTTAAGCGCCTTCACCTCGCGGTATTTTCGCCGCGACTCAAATGCCGTCATGACCTCTTGAAGCTTGCGGCCTTCCCATTGTTGACCGTTAAAGACAGGGTCGGGCTCGACTTCAAAAATGGCGTAAATATTCCCGCTGGCTGAGCCCGGATAGCCTTTCGCTTTCAAGTCCTCTGCTGTGAAAATCTTGTAGCCAGGCTTCCGCTCTTTCAGTGCCAGTAAGCCATCCGCAACTTGGCTCTTGTGCGTGTGTAGCAGAACGTGCCTCGCCGACGCAAACTCAGGCGGCACATGCCAAGTTCCGCGCCGATCCCCCAGACGGACGACCGCAAACCCTGTCTTCATCGTCCATTGAAGCTGCGCGTCATCCTCAAACCAAGCCACGACCACATGATGCTCGGACGGCGGCAGTGCCCGCGTCGTGTCGCTCAGTTCATCCCGCTCCGCCAGCACCAGCGAGCCATACTGCACCGGCTCTTCCTTGAGCGTGTAGCTCTCGGCGACGTGGTAGCTCACGCGCTCCTGTGCCGTCGTCCGGTTGCCAAGATGCGCCAGCACTTCATCCAAGAACTTCTCTAGCGACTCCAATCCCTGCGCAGCGCCGTTCTCATCCGGCGCGACGCCAAACGCACCCAGCCCCGGCAGGATTTCGTGAAAGCCTTTCAACTTCACCGCCGCATTCGCCCGCCCCGGATACAGCACATACGCACCTTGCGAGCGTTTGATGGCGTCTCGGTAGGCGTGCATTTTTAGCAAGTCCTGCCGCTTATAGTTACCCTCCACCTCGTCGTCGGCGTCATCCGCCCCTTCTGCGCCGAACAAGCCCTCGATGTCTTCCACTCGATACTTTGCGTCGAAATGAACATGCACCAGCAGCTCCTGCCGCTCCGCTTCTGCCTCGCTCGGCAAATCGGCGGGCCAAAACGTCAGCGTGTAGTCAGGATGCAAACGCCGCGTCCAGCTTCCGCCCGCGTGCCGGTCTTGCGTCACCTCAAAGCGCCGGTTGTAGGCAAAGCGCGCATTCAATCGGCGACTCTGCCCCGCGAACGTGCCGACAAACGGCCCCAGCTCCATCCGCTTCCGCAGTCGGAGATTCGGCGAACCTTCCTGCAAGCCTTCAATCAACTCCTCGACTGCCGGACGGTTTCCACCCCGGCATTTCTGGCAGAACCAGCCCAGCAACTCGAAGAACAGCCAATACTCGTAGAGACTCGCCACGTCGCGCTGTCCGGCGTGAAACAACTCCTCGCCGCCCTCCCACGAAAGCTCCGCTGCCGTGCGAAACCGCAGCCACCAGCGCAGCAACTCGCGATAGCCCGCCTTGCGCTGCAAGACCGGACTGCCGAGTGGCGCGAAACGCATCTCGCCCACTTCACGGAACAAGCTACGCCCCAGCCAATCCTCCACCGTGGCCGCCAGCCGCCGCGACAACGCCGCCGATGCGCCCCAACCCGGATTTGAATCGAACACGCCTTGCGCGTGCGTGAGGAAAGCCCGGAACTCGCCCAGCGCGAACTTCACAAACCGGTTCTCCAGCGTGTCCAGGTCCCGCGACTTGCGCGGCACCAGCACCCGCTCGGCGAGCGATTCCAAACCGAGTTGCGTGCGCAGCGGATGCGTAGCCGGAACCTCCCGGCGTGGATTCCCCGTCACCAGTTGCCGCACTGCCGATGGCGTCCAGCGAATCGGCCGGTCGGTGGAAACGGAATCGTTCACCGTGGACAATCGCTCATGGGGAAAGCTCAGGATGCGTTGCAGTGCGGCGGAAAAATCAGCGCTGTCCAGCGTCTCTCGCAGCAGCTCCAGTTGGATTTGCAGCCAGCCCGCATCAGTCCGGTCCTCAAAGGTCGAACGGAAACCCGCCTTGGCCGATGACCGCGCATCTGCCACCAACCCCGCCATTTCGTCTGACAGCCGCCGCAGCATCCCGCGGTATTCCGTTCGGTAGTCCAGCTTAAGCGACCGCACATCCAGCAACGCCGACGCCACCGCAGACTTCGCGTCGTCCACCTCGCCCTCGACCAGTTCCAGCAGGAGCGTGCCGCAAAAGGAACGTGTCTCGATCAGGCCCGCATCCGGCTTTCCACCGCCAGCGCCAAGACTGCGGCGACGGCTCGAAAGACTGCACCGCAGCCGCAAGTCCGCGCCGTTAGTGGGCACCACCTCATATTCATAACGCTCCGACTCGCGCAACTGAACCGTCGTCTCCCCATGTTCACGGGCGTCTTCCTCGTCCGTCTCCGTCAGCGGTGCCGTGGATGCGCTATCCGCATCCTTCACCGGCATCAGGGTGACGTGGGCCACCACCGCGCCGGACGGCGAGCGAAACGGAACGCTGGTATCAGGAAGAATGCGCATGACCTCATGCCTCGGCGAAGGAGGCGAATCCGTTCTCGATCAACAGCCGCCACATCCGGCCAATCTTTTCCGCGCTCAATGGATAAGGCGCACCAGCCGGGACCACAACCGATGGCTCGGCCTT
>JANXMQ010000162.1 GCA_025354565.1 Akkermansiaceae bacterium | reverse complement strand
GAAGTCGATCGTCCATGGGCGAAGCGCATCCGTCATCGTCTTGTAGGCTGCCCAAAACTCATCGTCGCTATAGCCTTCCTTGAGCAGCGCAGCCTCGGGCGCGTTGTAGCCTAGCAGATAGAGATAGGTATGGGCGAGGTCCGCTTGGAAGCCTACGGTTTTAGGCATTCCGACGGCTTCGAGCGTTTCCAAGATGGCTTTCCATGAGTGCATCCCGCCCCAGCAAATTTCGCCTTCGGCTGCGAGTCGTTCGCCGTATTGCTCGGCAACCTTGCCGGCCTCACTGAACGTTTCTACGATGCGTTGAGTGTTGCCTGTGGGATCTTTGGCCCAGTCCGCCACGGAACTGGCGGAGTCGATGCGGATGACGCCGTATTCGCGCACGCCGTGTTCGTTGAAAATTTTCGCAATGCGGCAAGCTTTCTCGACCGCCAGCACGAATTTACGGCGTGCTTCCGAGTCACCCATCGCGGCGTCACCCACGGTGCCGGGCCAGATCGGAGCGACCAGTGAACCGACCTTGAGATTGTGACTGGCGATGAGATCGGCGATTTTGCGGATCTCGGTTTCCGAGGCATCGGGATCGGTGTGAGGGTGGAACAGGAAATAGTCCACACCGTCGAATTTACGACCGTTCACCTCGGCGGCGACGGTAAGTTCGAGCATGTGTTCGAGGGAGATCGGCGGGTGGTCGGTGCCGGGTTCTTTGCCGACCAAGCCGGGCCACATGGCGTTGTGTAGTTTCATAAGGGGAGTTTGTTAGTTTTTCAGGGTTCGGTTTTCAGGAAGAGAGATTGATGCCGTTGTCAAGCGTTCTGGTACGACGCGCCCATGGTGGTGAGGTCGGCAGTGGTGCGAGGGATACTCATGGGGCTTAGCGTGAATTAGAGATTCGGCTGAAGGTTGGCTTGAGGTAAATCTGAGGCAAGGCTGGATTAAAGCACAAACTTCCAATCGAGCGGAACCGTGATTTTAAAACCGGCTTCGTTGACGATGGCGACCGCGTGCTCGTCGTGTGGAGCAATGGTTGAGACGACTCCAAAACCGTCCGGCACGAGTGCCACGGCCTGCACGATGCGCAGGGAGACCGTTTCGTTAGGGGAGAAATGCCGCGTGGTGGGGATGCCCTCGGCAGCGAGCAGGTTTTGGCGGGACATCTCGACGCCGTTACAGAAATGCGAGCAGACCTCCTCAATGCCGATCCGCCCGAGGTGGCGACCGTTCCATGGGGCAGCGGTGCGGCCGCCGTTGGACATCCAGAATAGCGTGGCCGGGAAATCCGCCGGGTTTTTGAGGGCAAACCACAGATAACCATCGAGCACCACGGCTGACCAAGCAAAAGGCTGCTCCGGGGAAGCCGGGACATTGGCCATCATCACCAGATCCTCGTTGCCCTGCCGTTGCGGATAGTGGGTGAGGTCCGTTACGCCCCCTGCCGCGAGCTGAACTTGGCGGAGGTCGGTAAAAAGCGTGCCCTCTGCCAGTGCCTGTGTCTCGCCGTTTGCAGGATTCGAGAACAGCCCTGGATAGACCGATCCCCAGTGGAATGGACTGGTGCTGACCCGGCCCGCGCCTTCAGGCAATCCTGATAGATCGAGGATCGGGTGGTTGCCGTAGTTGAAATCACCCTCAAGATTTGAAATCCGGTGTTCCACGTAAATCGCGTGATGCCCTTCGCGAGTTGAGAGGATTTTCAAAAAATCCGCGCCTGAATCCGTGGTCTTCATGGCAAGACTCAGCGAGCGCGCATCCCCAGTCACAAGCGACCATGCCGCATTCGCGGGTTCGCCGTGGGGCGGGCCGTTTTCCTGCGCACTGAAGGGCAGGCACATGAAATCACCCCGCAGCACGGATAGCAGCACCGGCTGATCGGGAAACTCCGCAGGCTTCCACGGTGCGAGGGCATAGGGCGATACATCGCGCCCTGGCAAATGGAAAACCACCGGCGCGAGGTGACCACCACGCGCGGTGATGGCGAGCGCGACCTCTGGGGTCGTCAATGAATAAGACGGTTCGCCGTGGACGGGGTGCATGACGGATCAGGCTTTGAGAATCCCACGGGCCAGCAAATTGTTCAAGCGGTGGGCGATGTCCGCGAGTCCGTCCGCCGTCGTCTCCGTGTAGCTGCGGCCGTCGCGAGTGTCGATGCCATGGCCCGGCTCCAGCTCGCGGAGCTGCGCGAGCGCGGCGTCCTCGTGGTCGAAAAGCTCGACAAACACGTGCCGCAGCTCGCCCGTTTTCGCCGCAGCGGTGAGCAGCGCGCCGATCCAGCCGTCGTCCGTCGTGAGGCAGCCGCGGGTCGTTTTCGCCGAGGCGTGGAAAATGCCCAACTCCCCCGCCGCGCCCATCCGTGCGATGAGTTCCTCGTTTTCCGCGATGCTCAGGCCGGAGTCACCGCAGTGCGCCGCATCCACCAGCAACTTGAAATATTTCTTCCCCAGCGCCCGGTTCATCGCGCTGACGAAGGCCCAGCCGCGCTCCGCGTTCGTGAACGTCTTGAACTCGCCGGGCCGCAGAAACTCGATGTGCCACTGCTCCACGCACGAACCCTCTAGCCCCGCCTCCTCATGCGCCCGGAGGTGGACCTTCACGTTTTGCGCGATCGCCGCGTCGAAGTCCGTGCCATCCCGTCGGCAGTCGCTGCTCATCCACTCCTCAATGGAGGTGGAGGAAATATGGCGGATGCCATGGGTGATCGCCGCCCTCACACTGGTCACCAATTGCGCGACCACCGCGTCCTCGTCCTCCGGGTTCATCGGGTTCGCCCCGCCGACCATGAGAATGAAGTGGATTTCCAAGTCGAGTGCCTTGAGCCCCTCAATCATTTCCGCCACCTCACCTGCATCCGCCGAGGCGAAAAACGGGACTTGCACGATGGTCATCTTCACCGGCGAAGCCGCGCACAGTTCCCGCATCCCGGAAACGATCCGCAGCTCGCCATTCGCGTCGCGGGGAAATTTACCATGCTCATCCGGGACCAAGCCGCCCACGAACTTGAGATGAGTGGGAACGACGCCTAGCTGGACCTTGGGTTTGAGAGTGATTCGCGCGGACATGCTGCGAGTAAAAAGCCGGATTTCCGCCGGGGAAAGCAAGAAATACGTTAAATCGCAATCCCCCACCGCACGGCGATCAAGCCAGGGTGAGCCGAGAGTTGCGGTGGGTGAGATCCAGCATCGCTTGGCGGCGGTTCTTTGGCAGGCGGCGGGTATCGGCTAGCAGCCTGTCGGACTTAGAGCTAAAAACTCGACCAGTCTCAATAAGGTGGGTTTTAAGGGGGGCTATTCTCAATTCAACGCCAACTCAGGTTGATCAAAATTCGTACAGCCGATTCTCAGCGCGTTAACTCGCTAAG
>JANXMQ010000161.1 GCA_025354565.1 Akkermansiaceae bacterium | reverse complement strand
GTTGGACCTGCGCTTGAGGAAACAATAGCGGGAGTTCTTAAGAACGGGTTCGTAGCCGTCGGCGGCGAGTTGTTTGGCTTCCTGGCGTCTGACTTCATCGACGGCCTCACCGAGTTTTTTGGCAATGTGAAAGCGGTCGAGCACGTTGAGGGCGGCGGGCAGCATGGCGGCGATGACGTTCAGATAGGGTTTCCACATGTCGGAGCAAACGACTTTGATTTTGGCGCAGCGCTCCGCTCCAAAGGACTCGAAGAAGCGGGTGAGGGATTGGGTGTCGCGATCACGGATGACGCCGAGGAGGCGTTTGCGGCCGCTGTCGATCTGATAGACCAGGGTCATGTATTTGTGCCCTTTGCGGTAGGTGACCTCATCGACTCCGATGGCGGTGATGTCGTCCAGATCGCGGTGTTTGAGGCCGAAATCGACGACCCATTTCACGGAACGGCAGACGGTGTCCCAGGTGGTGTGGAAGCAGGCGGCGGTTTCCTTCCAGCTCAGACGCCGGGCCCATGACGCGAGGAAATGACGATAGACATCGCAACAGGCGTGCTTGCCCTGGGCCCATGGCACGGCTTCGACCTTGATGCCGCAGGTGGGGCAATCCACCCGGCGCATGGTGTAGGAGAGCACAACGGGGATGTTCCAGACGGGGATGAACTCGAACTCGCGTGGGCGGGGCATACGGTCGTATCCGGGACGTGGTTTTCCGCAGCCGGAGCAGATGGGGCGGGAGTTGGCCCTCGGAATGATCTCGGCGATGATCCGCGTCTTGTCTCCTTTTCTACTCATTTTGACGGAATGGTAAACGAAGGACTTGAGGCGGTGAACTTTGTTGAGTAAGCTCTTGAATTGAATCGGCGGGGCACTGGTTGTTTCGTTGTCGCAAATGGAATGTGCCAGACTCCGCCGGTTCATCCAAGCTTCATCCCGCCGGGCAGCCACCCCGTCGTCGAGAAGCCGCCAAACCGCATGGAAGAGAAAGTTGCCCACAACAGTCCACTTCTCCGACGAGTTACAGACCCATTCTCGAAGCGGCCTGTCGTGGACAACTTTCAAGAGGCTCACGCCGCTTCGCGGCGGTTAGCCCCCGGTTTTACCCACGGATTTGGCGGAGGAGGCATTTTTATCATGCACCCAAAAGGTTAAAAAGTTACAAAAGAGACCAATTCAAGTTCCCATACGAATTAATTCATTCCGAAAACTATTTGCTTATTTTAAGTCACCGCCAGTCACTGAAGAGTCATAATAGGAATTCGTCTGCGTGACGAAGCCTCAACGCCGAGGACAGTTATCAGATCCAGAGGTATTCCTTCCATTCCGGACGTTAAGCCGAAAACCTCTATTCCCCTGGCCGCTAGTGCACTCTTCGAGACGTATCCTGCATTGCCACCTGCAAGTATGCATGTGCGAATAGGATTACCCATGCCTCTTTCTATCCAGGGAAGGATGCCATCAAGTGCCGCCTTGACTCGCTTCGTGTATTCATCCCTCATTTTTTGTTTGAAGGCTGCTTCGGAGGCAGTGATCTGTCACCCTCTTTTGGCGATGGATGTGGATCAAGCGGGGGCTTGTCTTCTGGAACCAGTTCTTGTTGGGAATCAATACGTTTGCGCGGCATCTGCACGTCTTCATTTGTCTGGTTTGATTCCAGATCAGAATCGGGATCTGAGGTCTTGGATGAAGGCTCAGGCAGTGGTGGCGGAGTGGGGATGGTTTTTGTGCCGCTTTCATCCACAGGTTTATCAACGGTAACTGACGGGGTAATCAGAAAACACCCAATAGCGCTCGCTACAAACACCCCTGCCGCGATGATCAATTTCCCTCGCCCGGAAAATGGCGCTACTTGATCTGCTTCCTTCTTCGCAGGTTCTGGATCCAGCAACCGAACCATTTTCCCAGCGCCATCCATGCCCCAGTGACCGAAGCGGGAGTTTTCTTGGAGATCTCTCTGAAGTTGAGTCAGAGTGGAATTCGGTTCTGCATCAGGCCATCCACCCTCAAGAGGTTTCGTATTGAGGGGGAGTCCACGCTCCTTTTCAAAGAAAGCAAGCAGTCCGGCTACCTGAGGGTGAGTGATCTCGTCCAAAGACCGAAGCCGCAACAAGGCAAAAAAATACCTTCCTAACCGGCCGTGTTCATCCCTTCCTGCTGGATAGACACGATAGAGCCAGACAAAATCAGAGTGTCGGATCACACCAAGCAAGACCGCCTGTTGATCAGCAAATACCCGCTGTTCAGCAGGCCAACCCTGATGGATGAGAGCCGCAGCAGCCTCCCAAGACTCGTCAAATCCCACATTTCCCCACTGCCAGTTGCTACGGGAAACCCCACGCGAAGTGTCATAAACTCCAGCTTCAATCACTTCTGCGTTCTGCGTCGTGCTCATCATGCGTGGAATTTACATTCTGAATGCATCCGAATTCAGAGTTACTTCTTACGGATCTTTTTTCGGATTTTCGCCGAACCGCTTGACAGCCTGCGCTTCCCAAACAGCAGTGCATTCCTTGCTTTCGTCTTCAAGCCGCCATTCAGCCCTTCCAGAATCCTTTTGACCAACGGTTCAAAGCCCTCGGATTCGAGTGGAGTCTTTGGCATCCAGAGGGCCCCCTCGTCATCAACGATGACATTTTTCACCTTCACGCTAGCCACGGCAAAAAAATCAACCTTCGGGAAAGAACCCGCAGTCAACGGGCAGACGACAATGTTGTCCGGCCATGCGTCGATGATCACCTTCCTGATATCTTCGCCGGCTTGATCGATTAGGCCACGATATCGATCTGCTTTGGTGACCACCACCAATCGTTGGCGGGACTTCCACTTGGGATTGGTGAGGAAATCCTTGAAAAGCCAAGCATCCTCCGTGACTTTTCCATTGGTATCGGGAATCAATAGGCTGCCCAAATCTAGCAGGTAAATCAAAATATGAGCCTCTTCGATTTCCTCCCGAAGTTTTTTCAAATGGCCTGATGTATCGTGGGTGGCGGGATCGATTGTGGACTTTCTGAAATGCTCACCGGGGAAATCCCATAGGTGAATCCTTTTCCCCTTCGGGCTGCCGAGACGAAACGTGAAAATCTCGTGGGAAGAACGTTCCGTATTGCGTAATGGCCACTCCTTGCTTTCCAACATTTGCTTGAAATCTTGGATTTTTTTGGCGGCAACTAAATTTTCGACCTGAATCGGCAAAGGGAAGGATTTGCCACTCATGTAGCCGGTCAACATTGTGAGAAACACGGTTTTGCCCGCACCTTCAGGTCCGATAGTCAGTATTTTCATGTGAATCAGGGTATCTTGAGTTTCTCCTTTGCTGCTTCATACTGGAAGTTGGCAAGGGCGGCTTTGTGCCATGGAACATTGGGAAGACCCGCAGCCTCCAACGGCTTGCGCAAGAGCTCAATAAGATCTTTGTAAGCCCGCTCAACGTCGCTTCTCAGTAGTGTTTGCCGCTCTTGCTTGTTACGCCTGGTTTGGAAAAGTGATTGCAGATCCTGTGCCTCGGAGTCCTGTTGGTTAGGATTTTCAATCGCGCGCTTGGCATTCACAAATAGGAACCGGCACATCGGGAAAAGTTCGGAAAACTTCCCTTCGTATTGTTTCTTATCATGTTCACTTTGTTCGTCCTCGGCATCCCATTTGGTCACCACCACGGTCGAGCAGAGGTGCCCGATTGACTCAAAGAATTTCTTCTCCGAGGGACTAACCATGGCGTTGGACGCACTGAGGCAAAACATGACTTCGTGGACGTGCTTCTGTAGATACTCCACGAGGACGTTTTCATGAGTCGCGGAAGAATCCGCAGTTTGTGCCGCGCCAAAGCCGGGAGTATCGGCAAACACCAGACCTCCTTCCAGGAGCTTCATTGGTCCTTTGACAATCAGCTTCGCGTCCGAACCGTTTGATAGATCCTCGGGTTGGGGGGTGAACACTTTTTTCTCCAGCACTTGGAACAAGGCCTGTGCGGAATCAAATTTTTGCTCCATTACCGTCAAGTTCCTCTCATCAATGGTCCGAAGCTGCCATGATTCGCAGTCATACTCATATTCCACCGGAATAGCCGTAGCAGGGCCATTCTTTCTTGGAGCCACAGGATGTTCCAGCAGGGCTTCAGCAAGAGTCGATTTGCCGACATTAGTCAGTCCGACCATGGATAGCACATAGCGCTGGGTATTGATGCGTTGAAGCCTCCAATGCAGAGGTTCCAGCCTCTTTTCGCGGAAGATACGCAGAAACTCCGCTAACTGTTCATGATTGGTGCGCCCCTGCGGCAATTTACGGATGTAGTTTTCCGTATCGAGCAGTAGCCAAATGAACTCATCTATTAATTGTTCCATGGACTAGGAGTTTAAGTGAGTAGGTGTTCAGGAAAAAAGACGTGTGCCTTCCTCTGATGCTGCTTCGGACTCTGGCAATCTATCGGGAGCTTTTAGGTTAGCGATACGTTTTGAAGCCAGCTTCAGTTCGATCAGGCGTTCAGGTGTCGGGCGGTTGCGCTCCAACTCATCGAGCTTCCGCTTGGCATCACTGATCCTTGTCGCCGTGCTGTCACGGAACTCTTCCAGTATTCCATCGTCCTTTGCCCGGACCAACCGCAGATTCCCACGGGTCTCATCGATCGAGGCGATGATGAGATCCTTCACTGCAATCGACAGTTCGTTTTTGGACCGTCCCACGTTGTGCTTCCATGCGGAAAACACGCGGAAGCCTGCGTATCCAACGAGCAAAGGCGTCCCAATCAGGGCGACAGGCGCGAGCAGACCGGTAACGGCCGCCGCCGCAGTTACTACAGCAGCGTTTGCAGCTCCAGTTGCTCCTGCTGCGATCCATGTGAGCGGGTTATACCAGACGGCAGCGACCACCCCGGGTGCTGCGGACATGATTGCAGACCCAATCAATCCAGGCAATGCACCAACGATTGCCGCGCCCGTAAGCGATGGAGCTCCGGCCAGAACAACGCCAAGCGAATCCTTTAGGCCTTGCTTATTTGTGAGAAGGGCCGTCGCCTCCCGTGGTGCGATTCCCATAGATCCAAGAACCTCAACCTGCAAAGTCCGGGTTGCCCTAGCGAGTGATTCCGAGAGCTGATCCGTATTGGGGTAGAGCAATTCATCGAGACGCTTTACCACGTCGGTGTGAATCATATTACCCAGTCCGCTCAACTTGTGGGCGGGGGTGTTTTCCACCAATTCCTGGTATTCGTGCACCAACTGCCGCTGAAGTGGTGCAAGCGCGTTTTCGAAGTCATCGAATGACGCACGCCACAAAGAGCGGAACTTCCTCTCCATTTCCTCCCGGTTGCGTTCCAGATTTCGTCGAATCTCCTCTAGCTGCGAGCCCTGTTGTTCGATTTGTTCCAAGGTCAGTTCTGAGTTCTCGATGGCGGACTGAATTTCAGCAGCCGCCTCCTTGACATGAGATTCCGTGATGGCATTGAGCCGTTCCGCGATGATACCGGCACGCCCATTCTTGATGACGTCTCCCAGCGTCTTGATCAGACGTTCCGTGCCCGGATCATCGCCTGTCGAGTGAAAGGTCTTTGCGGAAATTTCGAACATGGGGGCATCTCCGAGTCCCGCGTCCGCGAGGATCTTCCGATTGTGCTGGAGACCTTCCCGCAGTTCCTCGGGATCAACAGCGTCCACCTTGTTCATCGCGAAGAGCAGCTTGCGAACGTCGTTCTTGCGGATTTGCTTCAGCAACTCCAATTCGGATGCGACCAGCGGGGCATCTGCCGTAACGAGGAAAATGACCACATCGAGCTTCGGGAGAAATTCGAAGAGCACGATGTCATGCACACGGGTGAGCGCGTTGTCGGCACCCGGCGTATCCACGAGCACCACATCTTCGCCGAGACGGGGGAACGGCCCCATCACTTCGATAAGTTTCACGTCCTTCCGGTTGTCCGGATTGTGCTCCTCACAGGCATACTGCTTGATGTCCTCAAAGGGAATTGTCTTGCCCAAGGACTTCTCGTCGTCTCCTTGAAAGAGGACGCGCGCCGTTTCGGGAGTGCCGTTGGCGAAACAACTCACCACGTTGGTCGCCGGAAAGCGGCCGATCGGTGCCAGCAAATCGTCGTTTCTACCCAGCAGGCCGTTGATCAGCGTGGACTTTCCTCGCTTGGCTTGCGCAACCACTCCGACGGAAAACCGGAGTTTCCTGGCATGCTCGATGTATTCCTCAAGTTTGTCCGCCCGCTCGTTCAAACCGGCTTGCCGAAATGCATCGGCTGCCACTTCGGCATTTTGGATGGCTCGGCGCAGCTCGGAGGCTGATGGTATGGATGACTGTTTCATGATGAGATTGATGGGATTCGGGTTGGTTTAATTGAGGTGGATTATGCTGAGTTGCGTTCATCGGGATCTGTGAATTCTGGCGCGAATGGCCGGTCAGAATTGCTATTCATCTGGGCCGGGGTTCATTGAATCCTGATAGAAAATTCGTTTCGCCTGCATGCCGACAACGTGGCACGCTGCTGCATCGAAGGTTCCGCATACTAGACCGCCTGCCACGGGCACCATCTTCATCAGATTCACGGCCCCTTTCTCGCCCGCCTTGGTGAGAAGGCGGAACCCAACCTTTTTGTTGATCTCTATCAGGACTTGGCCTGGGATCTTCTGAATTGCCGCACGAGCCATGCCGTTGCCAACCCTGACTCCCACATCTTTCAGAATGTCTTTAAAGGCATCGCCCGCGAGGCAGGCTATCACAAAAGTTCTGACCCGGTCACTTGCAACGTCGTGCCCGCCGATTCTCGCCACAGCAGCCGCCATACGGGCTTGGATGAGCCAGGAGGCACCGAAGGCCGCAGGAATAGCGACCGGCAGGGTGATGACCCCTCCAAGGCCGGTGATGAATCCTGACGTGAAATTTTTGGTAGTCTCCCATTTGATCAGCGAGTCGATCCTCTCCCCGTCGTCGGGATAGGATGAGTCAATCTGATACTCCTGTGCGAGATTCTTAGCCGAGCACAGAAGCGGAACTCCATTGATTCCCTTATCTGTGATCCAGTTGATCAGTTTTAGCGCCTTACTGTCGTCCGGTTCCTTGCAGGCATCGGCATATTTCTGACAATCTGGCCGTTGTGGATCTTCTGGCTGGTTTTTGATCAAAAAGCTCATGACAAGAGTTTGCTAGTCAAGAGGGCGGCGAAGCCTTTGGCAATCGCCGATAAGAAAGTCAATGGCGTGACAGGAAGCTGGAATCTTGCGGAATCGGTAGATATCACTGCGACATTCACTTGGCGCGACGGTAGCCTTCTGGACCCCATTGGCTAGATTTTTTTGTCTGCGGTTTGTTAGCCGTAGAGAGTCCGACTTGCCCTCATGTCATCCCTCCCCGTTCTGAATTAACGGAATCAAAGCCATAAAAAAGCTCTCGGACCACAGGCTCAGCTCGCGGGGGTCTTTGAGAAAGGGTGCGATATCATCTTTCGCTTGGTCGAAGTCGATGCTGGCAAATCGTTCCTCCAAGCGTTTCCGGAGACCGAGCGCATCAAGGGGTATTTCAAGCGACCAATCCCCTGACTGCCGCATTCGGGCTTCCAGATGGGCGAGGTTCAGTGGAATGCGGCGGCCGACATACCAGACGAGATCGTAAAAATCCCGGCCCTTGACGCGGCTCTTCCAATTCCGGCAAAGCACCGCATGGAGTTTGCCAGCGAATAGGCTGGGGAGATCGTAAACGCGCACCTGGTGGGGCGTGGGCACGAGCCGGGTGAGCATTTCGGTGGTCGCGCCGGGTGGCGGTTCGGTGTCGATCTCCAACTTGATGCGGATGAGCTGGCCTTTGGGGAGACGCGACGCGATTTCGGGCGGTGCTCCGATTTGGAGAAGGTTGATCACGGTGCTGCCTTTCAAAAATGCTGATTCGATGGGGGACGGGTTGGCTTTCTCGATTCTCTCTGCCTGGAACTCGAAACCCCAAGCCGCCAATTCATCCGCTACGGCACCGAGATAGGTCTTGAGTGAAAAGTCCGGCTTGGGCACGAGTAACGAGAAATCCAGATCTTCCGAAAACCGCTGCAAGCCATGAAAAATCCGCAGCGCACTGCCACCGTAGAATGCGGCGTGATCGTAGAATGGCGTGCGCCAGAGTCCGAGCAATGCGAGCTCCTGGGCGATCTCGCGCACAGCGTTCTGATAGTCGTTGGACGATTGGGGTTGGTAGCGGTCGATCAGACCGGCGAGCGCGGGGTGAATCATGGCGTAGTAAGGTTTTTCAGAAAATGGCGGACGAGGTGGCGCACCGCAGGCCGTCCATAGCACGCGGCACAGGCGGCGAGTTGTTCCGGGTCGAGCGGTGGAGCTTCCTCGATCCGCATCGCCTCCAGCCATGCACGGACATCTTTTTGTGAACGGATGGAGGCATCGAGGGCGATGGAATCACAAAGAGCCTTCGTCGGAGACGCCAGCAACCACGGGAGCAACGGGTCATCTACCCGTTCGACCCCAATCGAGAATACCCGGACCGGGACGTGCAGATAGCGATAGCGGCCAACCGGAGTTTCGAATTCTGCCGGGCGCTTGAGCGTGGCGCAGACGACTTCCTCCACCCGCTCGGGAATCAACCCGTGCCATGCCAGAGCGGACTCGAAACTGACGTAGGACGGCCCGTAGATCGCCGGAGCCAAGGCAAGCGGATTGACCGTGTGGTCTCGCAAATAGAGACCACGCCGCAGAGGAATCAATTCCCCCGCCGCCAGCATCCTAGACACCTTCATACGCGGGTTTCCATAAGCTGCCAGCGCGTCCTTGAGCTGCCCATGAGAGATTAGGAGCGATGAGGATGGAAGCGAGAATGGATGCTTGATCGGCACGACAAAGTATCTTTAAACGATACATTTAAGCAAATAAAGAACAAACATTTCATCAGCACGCAGAAGTTTCCGGAGGGGCTGGTGGCCATGCCGGGGTTGAGCTTGTCCACGAGGCGGAGCGTCGGGCCGATTACGAGGGCGTCTGCCAGATACTTCGGGTCGAAGGCGATCGCGGGCGGTTGGCCCTCGGTGGTGACGGGCACCCAGATGGTCGCGCCCACGGTGTCGTAGTCGCGGTGGGCCAGGGTGAGGTGGCCCGGTGTTTCCCATGTCAGGCGCACGGAGTTTGACTTTCCATTCAATGATCGCAGCCATGAAATGAGCGCCAACTTGTGTGTATCCGGGATGGTGACGGATTGCGGCATGAAGCTGGGGATCACGTTTCGCTAATTAGAGCCTGTCCCAGAAACCGCCATTTTTTTCCGCGCTCAAAGCCGCATCATTCAAAGAATGGCGGTTTCCGGGACAGGCTCTACTATACGCGCAAGCGGATGGTTACGCATCTGAATCGGCGCAGCCAAAGGAAATACCACCGCCCGAAAGGAATGAGCGACTATCAATACTCAGAAGAACATGGATTTCAACGCCAATGAGGAATGCTCCTGTAAAATGGCGTCCCTCATTTGGCAAGCAGTTCGATCATTGTCTTGCCCATGGCCTCGGCAGTATCCATGTAGGTTTCGGAATTGCCGCCGTAGTGACTGTTGCCGCCTCCGCCATGGCAGTAGGGGTTGGCAAAAACCGTCGCCACGTTGCCTTTGAACTCAGGGTATTTGCCAGTGGTCCCATCGACCGCGAGCTGGGCGTCTAACACCAATCCACCATTGCCGCCGCTGCCTTTTTTGGCCTCACCGAGCGTCGCAAGAACGAACTTCGCATTTGGGGCATTGAAATCCTTGCGCAGTTGCTTGATGAAATGGACGAGGTTTATCTCATAGCGGGAGGAATTTTCAGCGCTTCCGCCGTCCTTTTCTCCCTGCCAGAAAAAGAATCCGGCGACTTCGTATTTCGTCGCTCCTGGGTAATAAGTCTTCAAATCGGCGAGGATGGATTTCGCGCCCTCAACATCGTCATCGTATTGCTTCCCGGCATACCATGCGCCAACGACCTTTTGGCCATTGCCTTTCGGGTTTTCCGGTGTGCCGCGGTAACCCGGAACCATTTTTCCCTGAAATTCATAAGGCTCACTTCCCGGCGGCAACAAATCCCAGCCCAGACTGCGATTGCCGATACAACTCTTGAGAATCATGACGGGGGCTTCCGTGGCATACCCGAGATAATGCCCGATGCCATATTCCAAGCCGACGTTCTTGCGGTTCGTCACGCTCATCACGTGGATGACGCATGGATCCTGACAGAGATATTTCTTGAAAACAACGGGGGGCTTCGCACGCTCCAATGATCGGCATAGGACATGAGCACTGATGACTCAAAGCCAAACCGAAATGGGGCGGGTCATTATTGGCGATAGACTCCAGCGCTTAGCGCGGTTAAATAAGCCCCCCATGAGCCGCTTCCTATTACCTCTGCTCGCATACTTCACGCTAGCCGCCCCGCTCCCTGCCCAAGACGGCCCACAGCTTTTCTCCCTCTATTGCTCCGCCTGCCACGCTGCCGACGGCAAAGGGGCCACCGGCGGCACCTTCCCACCGCTCGCGGAAAGCCCCTACGTCGCGGGAGATCCCGACCGCGCGATAAAAATCGTCCTCAAGGGTCTCACTGGCCCCGTCGATGTCTTGGGCAAAACCTATAACCTCGAAATGCCGCCCCAAGGTGCCGTCCTCCCGGACGACCAAATTGCCGCCATCCTCACCCACGTTCGCTCCTCATGGGGAAATCATGCCGGCCCCATCACCACCGATCAGGTGAAAACGAGCCGTGCCTCCGTCGCCGACCGCGCCACGCCGTGGACCGCCCCAGAGATCCTCAAGCTGCATCCCTTCCCCTTGGAAAAATCCGTCATAGCCAACCTGCTTTCGCAAAGTTTCCGTGGTGATTGGGATGAAATGCCCGATTTCTCCAAAGAAAAGGCCACCAACGTCGAGGAAGAGCACGACGGCATCCTCACCCTCAAAAACGCCCCCGCCGCTGAAGATTTCGCCATGGTCTGGACCGGCGATTTCGTTGCACCCACCGTTGGTATCTTCACCTTCCTCCTCGATGCCGACGACGGCGCAACTCTCTACATCGACAACTCCAAGGTCGTCGAAGTCAAAGGCATCGGCCCCATGGATGGCTCGCGCGCCCAGGAAGGCAAACTCACTTTGCTCCAAGGTCCCCACCCCATCCGCGTCGAATATTTCCAAAAGAAAGGCAACAAAGGACTCGCCCTCGCATGGTCCTCCACGCGCGCAAAGATCCTCCACTGGCTCACCGAAGACACGACGAATGTGCTGGCCGTGCAACCCACCTCGATCCCCGTCGGCCCGGATGGCGACCGCCCCGTCATCTATCGGAATTTCATCTCCGGCACCACCCCCCGCGCCATCGGCGTTGGTTTCCCCGGCGGCATCAATCTCGCCTACAGTGCCGACAATCTCGCTCCCGAACTCCTCTGGACCGGCGAGTTCATCGAAGGCACTAAAAAATGGAACGAACGCGGCACCGCAGATAACCCGCCAGCCGGACAAAATGTCGTCAGCCCTAGCAAGTCCCGCGCATTGCCGGAAAACGCCAAATTCGTCGGCTATGATCTGGATTCATCAGGAAATCCCGCCTTCTCCGTCACTATCGGTTCTGACTCCTTGGTCGATTCCTACCACGCCGAATCTAACACCATCATCCGCAAACTCACCCTAACCGGCAGCGGTCCAGCCCTTGAAATTCTCATCGCCGACAAATCCATCGAAGCCCAACTCTCCATCACTGCCGAAGGCGGCTCATTGGAAACAACCAATACCAAAACCACTCTCAAGCTCACCCCCGGCAAAACCGTCACCCTTACCTACCACTGGAAATAATCCCTAATTGGAGCGCGGAATTCATTCCGCGCGAAGCCTCTCCACGGACCGCGAATCCAGAGTCCGCGATAGTGGACTTTGAACAAAGCGGCGAAGCCCTGACCGGCTAGTCCATCGACAAATTTATTTCGCCTGTAAATCTTCCCAAAATGCACGCCTACCCATATTCCCTTCTACGTCCGATCTTCCCCCTCGGTTGTTCGCTGTTTCTATCAGTCGTCCACGCGGCCCAGCAATCCGACTTCTACACCCGCGAGGAAATCCCCCTGCCGCCCGGCGAGGTCATGGAAATCGGCTCCATTGCGCTCATGCCTGACCAACAAGTTGCCGTAACGACCCGTCGCGGCGACCTCTGGATCTGCAAAGGCGCCTACGACAGCGACCTCACCAAAGTCACTTGGAAAAAATTCGCTCAGAACCTCCACGAACCACTCGGCATGTTCTGGAAAGATGGCTCGCTCTGGCTCACCCAGCGCCCCGAAGTCACTCGCATCACCGACAAAAACAACGACGGCATCGCCGACAAGTTCCAGACCATCTGCCAGGACTGGGGCATCAAGGGCGACTACCACGAATACGCCTTCGGCAGCGAGCCCGACAAGGACGGCAACATCTGGGTTTGTCTCACCCTAACTGGATCCTTCAACGCCGAGTCTAACTGGCGTGGCTGGGCCATGCGTGTCACTCCGGATGGGAAAATGATCCCGACCTGCTCCGGGCTTCGCTCACCCGGCGGCATCGGAATGAATGCCGAAGGCGACATGTTCATGACCGACAACCAAGGCACCTGGAACGGCTCCTCGTCCATCAAGTGGCTCAAGCCCGGCTCTTTCCAAGGCAACCCTGTTGGCAACAAATACCACAAGCTCGCCAACCTTCCCGCTCCCCCGGAAGTCGCCAGCAAGTCCCGCATCCTCACCGAGCGCACCAAGTTTCCGGAATTCATCCCTCCCGCCGTCATCCTCCCTCACGGAATCGTTGGACAATCACCCACCGGCATCGCCTGCGACATGAGCGGTGGGAAATTCGGCCCATGGGCCAAACAACTCTACGTCGGCGAGCAAACCCACTCCCAAGTCCAGCGCGTCAACCTTGAAAAAGTCAAAGGCCTCTATCAGGGTGCCGTCTTCCATTTCCTCGATGGCTTCGAAGCCGGACTCATCCCGGTGCGCTTGGATCAGGAAAATGGCACTCTCTTCGCCGGTGGTTCCAATCGCGGCTGGGCCTCTCGCGGCACCAAGCCCTTTACCTTTGTGCGCGTCAGATGGACCGGCAAAGACCCCTTCGAAATGGCAACCATCACCGCTGCCCACGACGGCTTCGATGTCCACTTCACCGAACCCGTCGATGCCGCTACCGCCGGCAATCCTACCAGCTACTCGATGGACGCCTTTACTTATATCCATCAGGCCGATTATGGCAGCCCACAAGTCGATGCAACCACCCCGGTCATTTCCGCCGCCACCGTGTCACCCGACAAAAAATCCGTCCACCTCAAGGTCGATGGTCTCGTCCGTGGCCACATCCACCACCTCGTGGCAAACGGCATTATATCTGCTTCCGGGCAGACTCTCTGGCATCCCGAAGGTTGGTACACGCTTAATGAGATTCCGGACTAACAACAGCAACCTCATGCTCCAACGCCTGCTCCTCGGCCTCATGTTTGCAAGCCCGCTCTCTGCTCAGGACGGGCAGCAGCTTTTCACCCTCTATTGCTCCGCTTGCCACGCCGCCGACGGCAAAGGAGCCACCGGCGGCACCTTCCCGCCACTCGCAGGAAGCCCGTATCTAGCAGGTGATCCAGACCGCGCCGTAAAAATCGTCCTCAAAGGTCTAACCGGACCTGTCGATGTGTTAGGGAAAACCTACAACCTCGAAATGCCCCCGCAAGGTGCCACTCTCCCCGAGGACCAAATCGCCGCCATCCTCACTCACGTCCGCACCTCATGGGGCAACCAAGCCGGACCCGTCACCGCCGGGCAGGTGAAAAGCATTCGTGCCGCTGTGGCTGATCGCGCCATGCCATGGACCGCCCCGGAAATCCTCAAGCTCCATCCCTTACCCTTTGAGAAAACCGCCCTCACCAATCTCAAATCCCAAGTGTATAAAGGCGAGTGGAAATACCTGCCGGACTTCGCCAAACTCAAGGCCGAGAACATCGAGGAAGAACACGACGGCATCATCAGCCTAACGGATTCCCCCTACAAGGAACACTACGCCATGGTCTGGGAAGGCACCTTCGACGCTGCCACCGACGGTGACTACTACTTCCGCCTCGACTCCGCCGGAGCTGCTAGAATCATTTTCGACGGCGACATTCTAACCGAACTGAACGGCTTCGGCCCCATGGACGGCTCCCGTGCCCAAGGCGACATCTCCACCCGCACCAAAGGCCCACATTCCATCCGCGTGGAATACCTCCAGCACACCGGAGCACAAGGCATCGCCATTGGTTGGAAAGCCCCTGGTTCCACCGAAATGAAATGGCTCACCGATCCTCCCGCCACCGTCTCCAAGCCTCGTGAATCCATCCTACTCGCGCCAAACGGTAACCGCCCCGTCATCTATCGGAATTTCATCGACGGCACCACCCCGCGTGCCATCGGCGTCGGCTTCCCCGGCGGTCTCAACCTCGCCTACTCCGCCGACAACCTCGCCCCCGAACTCCTCTGGACCGGCAAGTTCATCGACGGCGCAAACAAATGGCTATCACGCGGCACCGACAAAAATCCACCTGCGGGGGAGAATGTAGTCACTCTGAGCAAGAAGCAAAATCTACCAAAGGAAGCAAAATTCCGCGGTTACAAACTCGATCCTGCTGGAAACCCGACCTTCGTCATCCAGCTCAGTCCGAAAAGAATTCTTCTCGATTCTTGGTCTGCCGAAAACGGGGCTCTCGTCAGAAAGATCTCTCTGATTGACGCCAGCTCCAATCCAGATGGAACCAGCGAGGAACCTGATTCAACCGTCGAGAACCCCAACTGGGTGGAATTCTCGGTTTGCGAAGAGGCCATCGGAGATAAAATGACCGTCCAAATGGATGGCGGCCCAATCCGATCCTCGACCGGCCCCATGATAAGTATCGTGAAAGCCGGCAAGCAAACCACCCTCATCTACCGCTGGAAGCCCTAGTGTTCTATCAAATTCAAAGTGTCGGATGGGTCGCTGGCGAAGCATCCATGGGGAGCACACGCGCCCTCGCGTGTCGTCTTTGGCGCCCTCGTCGAAGACCTGCATTTGAGGCCATTCCACGCAGTTTCCGACGAGGGCGTCGAAAACCACACGCGAGGGCGCGTGTGCTCCCCAAGAGTTCGAAGCTGCGCAGCATCGACCAATGTTCATTTTACAAGACACCAGTCTTCATCCTCCGGTAAACTGAAAACTAGCAACTCTGTTCCCATGCGCTTCATCTTCTCTCTATTTCTAACCGCCACCCTCGCCAGCGCGGCCCAACAATCCGATTTCTACACCCGCGAGGAAATCCCGCTCCCACCCGGTGAGGTCATGGAAATCGGCTCGATCGCGCTGATGCCCGACCAACAAGTCGCCGTCACCACCCGTCGCGGCGATCTCTGGATCTGCAAAGGCGCTTACGGCGATGACCTAACAAAGGTCTCTTGGAAAAAATTCGCCCAAAACCTCCACGAACCCTTCGGCATGTTCTGGAAAGACGGCTCACTTTGGCTCACTCAACGCCCAGAAGTCACCCGCATCGCAGACACCGACAAGGACGGCATCGCCGACGATTTCGAGACCATCTGCCAAGACTGGGGCATCACCGGAGATTACCATGAATTCGCGTTTGGCAGCACTCCTGACAAAGAAGGTAATATTTGGGTCGCCCTTTGCCTAACAGGCTCCTACACCGCCGAGGCTCCATGGCGCGGCTGGTGCGTGCGCGTGACACCGGATGGGAAAATGATCCCCACCTGCTCCGGCATCCGCTCGCCCGGTGGCATCGGCTTCAATGCCGAGGGCGATGCCTTCTACATGGACAACCAAGGCGTCTGGAACGGCTCGTCCTCGCTCAAATGGCTCAAGCCCGGCTCCTTCCAAGGCAACCCCACGGGCAACAAATTCCACACCCTCGCCAACCTCCCCGCTCCGCCCGATGTTGCGGACAAGTCGCGCATTCTCACCGAGCGCACCAAATTCCCCGATTTCATCCCTCCCGCCGTCATCTTCCCACACGGAAAAGTCGGCCAATCCCCCACCGGCATCGCCTGCGACCAAAGCGGCGGAAAATTCGGCCCATGGGCGAAGCAACTCTATGTCGGCGAACAAACGCATTCGCAAGTCCAACGCGTCTGCTTGGAAAAAATCAAAGGACTCTATCAGGGCGCGGTTTTTCATTTCCTCGAGGACTTTGAATGCGGCCTCATTCCCGTTCGCCTCGATCAGGAAGCGGGCATCCTCTTCGCCGGAGGATCTAACCGAGGCTGGGCTTCTCGCGGCACCAAGCCCTTCACCTTCGAGCGCGTGAAGTGGACCGGTAAAACTCCTTTTGAAATGGAAACCATCACCGCCGCCCGCGACGGCTTCGACGTGCATTTCACCGAACCCGTCGATCCCACCACTGCTGGCAATCCTAACAGCTATGCGATGGATACTTTCACTTACATCTATCAGGCCGACTACGGCAGTCCGGAAGTCGATCAGACCACGCCGAAAATCACCGCCGCCATCGTCTCGTCGGACAAAAAATCCGTTCACCTGAAAATCGACGGCCTCGTCCGCGGCCACATTCACCACCTCACCGCCCAAGGCGTGAAATCTGCCACCAGCAACCTCCTCTGGCACCCCGAGACCTGGTACACCCTCAACGAGATTCCGAACTAACGGCTCGCGAAATTGATTTCGTCTCTGATCTTCATCCCGCACCAGAATGGGAGCAGGCGGATTCTCTCAACTCTCAACCACTTCTAACTTCCCCAGCTCCAACGTTCCTGATGCCATAGGTACCCGTTACCCGCTGGCAAGATATGCCCGAGTCCCGGCCATGGCACATGGAATCCATAACACCGCGTCCGTTCCGCCGCTGCTTTTGCGAAGACTTTTTTACGAGTATCGATCCCCTGTAGCGGATCATGGTCGAATGCGATATACCACTCGGGATTGAAAAACATGAATCCATGGTGATGCGCGAGATCCACGAAATGTAGCAACGACTCATTGCCTGACTTGATCCGGAAAATCGCATGGCCGGAAGTATGTCCCGGTGCTGCCTCGATCGTCACCGCGCCGTTGAAAAACTCGGTTCCGGATTTCACCGGCTGCGACAGCGGCTTGAGAATCTCAAACTGACTGCGGACCGACTTGATGAGATTCGGCAGTTCAGCCTTGTTGCGTTTTGATTTTGAAAAATCCGGCTCGGCGGCATGCCAGAACGCGTATTCCTCGGGCAGAAAATAGAATGCCGCGTTGGGAAAGAACGGTTTCCCATCCTGCACGAATCCCGCCATGTGGTCCACATGCGAGTGGCTCAGGAATCCGGCCGTTACCTGTTCCGGCGCGATCCCCGCCTGCCGCAAACCGTCCTGCAACCAAGCGAGATTCGGATTTTTGTTCGTGCCGAAGCCTGCGTCGAAAATCGCGATTTCCTTGCCGATACGCACCACCAGAATGTTGACGTAGAGAGGAATTCCGTCCATCCGCTCGCCATGATTTACCAGCCATTCCGTCATTTGCGGATGGTCCTCCTGCGGCCACATCATGTCCACCGCACCGCGGAATAGCATGTGGCCATCGCTGATCGACCAAGCATCGAACTCGCCGATCTTAAACTGATAAACCAGCGCGTTTTCATGCGCCTTTGGCTTTTCTGCAGGCTTGGCGTCCTGCCCCAGAGCCACCCCTCCCGCCGCCGCGAGTATGCCCCCCAAAAATGCCCGCCGTCCGAATTCCGGTGCTGAGAATGTGTCCATGATCCGGAAAATACGGGTGAGACATCGCCTAAGTTTCGACCAATCTGGCGACCGCGTATTGACGCCCGGCAAGCGCTCCGTCACGCTCCGCCCATGAACGCAGCACCGCGGGTCGGAATCATCATGGGAAGCACTTCGGATTGGCCGACGATGGAGCACGCCGCCCGAACCTTGCGCGACTTCGGCGTGACGTGGGAGGCGGAGGTCGTGAGCGCCCACCGCACGCCGGACAAGCTGGTTTCCTACGCCACCGAAGCCCGTGGCCGTGGCCTGAAATGCATCATCGCCGGCGCGGGCGGCGCGGCGCATTTGCCAGGCATGACCGCCGCGATCACCGATCTGCCGGTGCTTGGTGTGCCGGTGGAATCCAAGGCGCTGCAAGGTGTGGACTCACTGCTGTCGATCGTCCAAATGCCCGCCGGTATCCCGACCGCCACCTTCGCCATCGGCAAGGCAGGCGCGGTGAATGCCGCCTTGTTCGCCGTGGCGATGCTCGCTAACAACGATGCCGGGCTCGTGGAGAAACTCGCCGATTTCCGCAAAAAACAGACCGCCACCGTGAAATCCGCTACCCTGCCACCGCTCGATCCCGTTGACTGATTTCATGCCTACCCCGTCTATTCCTATTCACGCGCCGCACTGCGTCGTCGGCGTCATCGGTGGCGGCCAGCTCGGCCGGATGCTCGCCCTCGCCGCCCGCCGCATGGGCGTGCGGACCGTCATTTGGACCGGTGGCCTGGAAGCTCCCGCCGTGGAGTGCGCCGATGAGGTGATCGACCTGCCCTTCGACGATCCCGCCGCGCTCAAGGATTTTTGCAGCCGGGTCACGGTTGCTACGGTCGAATTCGAAAACATCCCCTGCCATACCTTGGAAGCCGTCGCCAAATGCACCGGCCTCCATCCCTCGCCCCACGCAATTTGCATCTGCCAGAACCGCGAGCGGGAGAAAAATTTCCTCCGCGAAAACAACATCCCGCACACTCGGTATGCCGTCATTGCCAACGCCGCCGACCTCGCTGCGGCGATGCAGGACCTGGACGGTCCAAGCGTGCTCAAGACCGCCGATTTCGGCTACGATGGCAAGGGCCAGGTGAAGCTCGAAGGCAGTGAAGACCCTGCGGAAATCTGGGCCGCCTTCGATGCCCCGCGTGCGGTGTTAGAAGCCTGGGTGCCGTTTGAAAAGGAACTTTCCGTGATGGCCGTGCGCGGGGCCGATGGTCTAACCGTCACCTTCGATCCGGCGGAAAACCGCCACCGCCACCGCATCCTCGATGTCTCGATCATCCCGGCTCGCATCTCGCCGGCGGTCGCGCTGGAAGCCGCCGCCATCGCCCGCCGTGTCGCCGAGGCCTTGGACTATCGCGGCATTCTCGGGGTTGAGTTTTTCCTGAAAACCGATGGCACCTTGCTCGTCAATGAAATTGCCCCGCGCCCGCACAACTCCGGCCACCACACACTCGATGCCTGCGTCACCTCACAGTTCGAGCAACAACTCCGCGCGGTGATCGGCCTGCCGTTAGGTTCCACGCGCCTGCTCAATCCGGTCGTCATGCTCAACCTGTTAGGCGATTTCTGGCAGGACGAAACCACCCCGCCTGATTGGTTGCCTGTGTTCGCAGACAGCGAGGCCAGCCTGCATCTTTACGGCAAGCGCCGCGCCATCGGCCGCCGGAAAATGGGTCACGTCAATTTCCTCGGCACCACCGCCGATGCCGCCCTCGCCCGCGCTGAGGCCATGAAAGCGTACTGGCATTCCAAGCCGTGAGCGGCCTGCCAAATCCCTGACACCGTCCGGTTGCGACAACCTCGCCATCCTCGAAGGCGGCGTCCTTGCCTGGGAACAAGCCGGCCTCCCCGTGATCCGTGGCCGCAAAGCGATCTCACTCGAGCGCCAGGTCCGCATCGCCGCCGGCCTGATGGTGCTGACCGGTGTCGTCCTCGGCACCTGGCTTTATCCCGCCTGCTACGGACTCAGCGCTTTCGTCGGCGCGGGCCTCACCTTTGCTGGCATCACTGACTGGTGCGGCATGGGTCTTCTTCTCGCCAAGGCCCCTTGGAACCAATGAACTCATCATCGCCCACCATCGTCATCAGCGGCGGTGAAATCTAGGATCTAGCAACTAAGCCTGACAATTCGCGACAGATCGCCGCAGGGCGGGGCTTTTCTCCGTCCACCTCAGAACGTCGGTGCCGCGACGGTTGCGTTATCCCGTTCCTCGCTGCGTCTGCGGAGGATGCGGTCGGCGGTTTCGGTGACCATTTCTGAAAGTAGCAGCCAGAGGTGGGAGCCTTGGCGGTAGTCGGCGGGGGCGATGTGTTTGACGCGGCCGGCGTGGGTGGAGAGTTGGAAACACTTCCGGAAGGATTTCCCGGTGGCGTCGTCGGGATTGTAAACGGCGATGCCTTGGCCGCCGTTGCGTGCCATGACCGTGAAGCAGGGGACATCGGTGGGGCCGTCGCCGACATAGACCATGTTTTCAAACGGGATAGGACGTTGTTCGGCGGGCATGTGGTCGTTCACGTCTTGGTCGTAGCCGAGCATGCCCTTGTTGATGCGGAAGAGGAACTGGGTTTTGGTGGTGTGGGAGATGGCGCGTTTTGGGAAACTGATGCGGCCCTCGGCATCCTCGCCGAACTCGCAACCGAAGATTGCCTTGACGAACGGTTGTAGCCGCGAGCCGTCCAGCAGCGCCTTGAGGCCGGAGGATATGATGTAGTGCTCGACCTTGATGCCGGCGATTTCGTGCTCGGGCCGGAGGGCGGCCTTGGGCAGGGCCTCGAAGAGTTCGGGCAGGCCGGGAAAAAAGCGCAGGCCGGCACCGAGTTCGGTGAGGCGGGCGTTGGTGACGTTGTCCATGCCGAGGTAGTCGAGCAGGCATTTCATGTAAGCGAGTTCGCCATCCCATTTCTGGTCCACGACGAGGGCGTTGCACTTTTTCCAAAACTGCGTGGGGTCGATGCCGAACTCGGGAAAGACGACGTCGTCCTGCATGTAGCGCGGGCTGAGGGTTTGGTCGTAATCGTAAACCAGCGCAATGGTGTTTTGGGGAGCGGCCATGAGAGGCACGCAGGCAAGCAAGCGCAAGGCTATGCCACAAGGCGGAAATCTGGCGGCGGGTGGAATCCCGGCGGCGGCCGGATGAAGAATCGCGCTTGCCCCACGGCGGGAGGTGGAGAAACTGCGGGCCTTGCCGTGAACCGCTATCGTCCTTATTACAAATATCTGCGGGTGGTCCGTTGGCAGTTCATCGCCGGGGTGTTGGCGGGGGTGGTCTATGCGATGGCGAGCGGTCTGGGGCTGCCGCTGATGGTAGATGTGGTGTTCCCGGTGCTTTTTAAAACGACGGGGAGGGGGACTCAATGGTATGAGATCTGGATGGCGCAACAGATGGGCGCGGTCTCGCCGGAGCGATTGCTGCTGATCACTTGCTTGTGGATTCCGGTGATTTTCTTAATCCGGGCGGTGGCGTCGTATGCGAATGCTTATCTTATCCAATTCGTGGGCCAGCGGGTGTTGGAAAATATCCGGGTGGACTTGTTCATCAAGCTGCAAGGGCTACCGCTGTCTTTTTTTAAAAACAACAAATCCGGTGATCTGCTGGCACGGATGATCAGCGATACGGCGCTGCTGCGGCAGATGATCGCGAACGTGTCGAGCGACCTCATCAAACAGCCGGCGACGCTGCTGGGCGCGCTCAGCTATCTGGGCTACAAGGCGTGGACGGATCACAGTTTTTTCGTCGCGATGATCGCGATGTTCACGGTGCCGATCTGTGTTTTCGTGATCCGGTCGGCGGGGAAGAGACTCGCGACTCGGGCGAAGCTGCTGCAAGATCAGGGCGGGACGATGACGGCGACGCTGGCGGAAAGCTTGCAGGCACCGCTAGAAATCCGGGCTTACAATCTGGAGGCGCGGCAGATTTCCGTATTCGAGCAGCAGACGAACGAGATGATGCGGGTGAGCATGAAGGTGGTGAAATACCGTCAGGCGATCGGTCCAGCCATCGAGTTTGTCGCGGCGGGGGGCTTCGCGGTGGCGCTTTATCTGGGCGTGCGCGCGGGGATGTCGCAGTCGGGTTTCATGGCCTTGGGCACGGCGCTGTTCATGTCCTACGAGCCGATCAAAAAACTGGGCATGATTCACTCGCTCGTGAAGCAAGGGGATGCCGCAATCGACCGCATCGACTTCATCATGCATGAGCCGGACACGTTGCCGGACCCGCCTGTGCCACAAGTATTTGTCGCCCCGCGCGAGGCGATCCGGTTTGGAAATTTATCATTCGCGTATGGCAAGGAGTTGGTGCTGAAGGAACTCTCGGTGAGCATCCCGATCGGTCAGGTGGTGGCGCTCGTCGGTCCGAGTGGTGCGGGGAAATCGACCTTCGCTCATCTCATTCCACGCTTCTATGATCCGCAAATCGGGGGGATCACTTTTGACGCCACCGACATCCGCAGCTATGCGAAAAAAGACCTGCGCAACGCCATCGCCGTGGTGCCGCAGATGCCTTCGTTGTTTCTCGGGTCGATTGCGGAAAATATCCGTATCGGACGTGAGAACGCGACCGATGAGGAAGTCCGTGAGGCCGCTAGAAAAGCCCATGCCCATGAATTCATCTCCAACTTGAATGGCGGCATGGGCTACGCCACCCAAGTCGGCGAGCGCGGAGATTTACTATCCGGAGGGCAGCGGCAGCGGATCGCCATCGCCCGCGCATTTCTGAAAGACGCCCCGATCCTCATTCTGGACGAGGCCACCAGCGCCTTGGATTCCGAGAGCGAGGCAATGGTCCAACAGGCGCTCGCCGCGCTCGTGAAGGGCCGCACGACCTTTATCATCGCACACCGTTTCAGCACCATCACCATCGCGGACCGCGTGCTGGTGTTTCAAGAGGGGCGAGTCGTGGCGGACGGAAATCACGCATCGCTGCGCGAAACCGACCCGACCTACAAGTCGATGATCGGTAGTCAGTTCCTAGGTGCCGGGGCTTGATGACTTTGCCGCGAGGAAGGATTTCTGACAGAGCTCGGCATATTTCCCTCCCTTCGCAAGCAAGGTGGCGTGGGTGCCTTGCTCGATGACTTCGCCTTTCTCTAACACATAGATCCGATCCGCATTTTGAATCGTCGAGAGCCGGTGTGCGATGACGAAGGCGGTCCGGTTCTCCATCAGGCGATCGAGCGCGTCTTGGATCAGGCGCTCGGTCTCGGAATCCACGGAGGCGGTGGCTTCATCGAGGAGCAGGATAGGCGCGTTTTTGAGCAGGGCGCGGGCGATGGAGAGGCGTTGTTTTTCCCCACCGGAGAGTTTCACCCCGCGCTCGCCGACGTTGGTGTCGAGCTGTTTGGGCAAGTCCCGCACAAAGTCGTCGGCGTGGGCGGCGGTGAGGGCGGCCCAGAAATCGGCGTCCGTGGCGTCGCGTTTGGCGAGCTGGAGGTTTTCCCTAACAGTGCCGTTGAAGAGAAAGGGTTCCTGGGTGACGTAGGCGAGGCGCTCACGGAGCGAGGATTTCGCGAGCGTGGCGATGTCGATGCCGTCGATGCTGATGACGCCCGAGGTGGCTTCATAAAACCGGGCCAGCAAGGACAACACCGTCGTTTTACCCGCGCCGGTCGAGCCGACAAGGGCGATCGTTTGGCCGGGTGGTGCGTCGAGCGTCACGCTGTGGAGCGTCGGCTGGGACTGATAGGCGAACGAGACATCCGCGAAATGGACATGGCCCGCGATTTTTTCCGGCAAGCGTGCGCCGTCTGTGGAATTGGCCTCCTCGGCGGAATCCAGAATTTCAAACACCCGATCCGCCGCTGCCCTGCCTGATAGAATCATTTGGTTCAATGAATTCAGGCGGTCGATGGGATCGTAGAATAGCGACAGAAATAGCACGAACCTGAAGAAATCGCCCTTCGTCATATACTGGGGATCGCTTTTGAGACGCATCATGGCGTATCCGCCGAAGGCCAACACCAGCACGTAGCCGGTCATCCGCACGAACGACATGCCTGGTGAGTAGATCGCCCACCATTTCATCATCCGCAGTGTGGCATCGCGCAGCAGATCGGAAAAACGGTTAAAACGCGCGTGCTCGGCCGGCTCCGCGGCGTAGGCCTTGATCTGGCGCACGCCCGAAATGTTGTCATGCAGCAAGGCGTTCAAGTCCGAGGCCGCATCTCGTTGGTTGCGGTAACGGTCGCGCCCCTGTGTCGAGTAAACCCAAGCCCCAATGGCCAAAAACGGCACCGGCAGCGTGGCCCACGCGGCCACCGCAGGATTCAGGTAGAAAAGGAAAATCCCGATTCCCACGACTTGCAGCGCCGCGATCAGCCCTTGCTCGATGCCGTCGATCAGCACGCGCTCCATGTTCGTCACGTCCTCCACCACCCGCGTCATGATGTCACCCGTGCGCCGCGTATCGAACCATTGGAGCGGCAAACGCTGGATTTTTTCATAAAGATCCGACCGAATATCAAAAATTACCTTCTGCTCGAAAATGTTATTGATAAAAATCCGTAGCGCGTTCAGCCCGTCCTTGATGAAAAATCCCAGCAGCGTCAGGCCGATCCAAAACCCGAATTCAGAGTGCCGCGCAGGATTCGGGATGATTTTATCAATTACGTAACCCGTTGTATTTGGGTAAACAAACACCGCTAGCGTCATCCCCAATGCGCAAAAAAGCTGGGCCGCTGCCAAGCCCGGATAATGGCGCAAATACGAAAAAACTCGGAGAATCGACTTCATGGGAGGGCGGAAGCGATGTCCTCGACGGGGTAATTTGTAAAGCCAAGGCGGCAGGAAGATTGAAACTCTGTGAAATTTGAGATTGCCGAGGCCGAGTGGCTGTCCCTAGTCTCCTCCCACACACGGAATTCAAAGCTCACAATACAAACCCCATGGCCAACGTCTTCGGAATCCTCACCGCTATCTTACTCGCCCTCTCGGCCTTCGTTGCATTTAAAAACAAGGACCACTATGAGGCAGATATTTCAGAAACCCACAAGCAGAAGGGACTGCTAGATAAGAGCAAGGCGCGCCTCGCCGTGACGGAAAAATTCCTCCATGATCTGCCCATCGAACGCGCCGGAGTGGATGCGGAAGTGCAAGAACTCACGGTCAAGGAAGCCGGTCTGAAAAAAATCAATGACGACCTCAAGGCGCAGATCGACGAGAAGACCGCCAAGATCGCTGCCAACAAACAGAAGCTCGATGAAATCCGCGAGAAGACGGCCAAGGTCGGCGATCTCAAAGATCTCGCCGCCAAGATGCGAGCCACCAATGCCGAACTCGTGGAACTCGCAAAATCCATCGCCGACGACGAAGCGAAAATCGAAAGCCTGACCGCACAGATCGCCGCTACCGACAAGGATATTGCCGGTGCAAAAGCCAAGTTTGAGAAATTTGCGAATAACGAATCGCTGCCGTCCTTGAAAACCAAAATCCGGTCGATTTATCCAAACTGGGGCTTTGTCACCCTAGCCTCGGGAAATAGCGCCGGTGTGGTCACCAGTTCCACCCTCAATGTGGTGCGCGACGGACAAACCATCGCCAAACTCCTTGTCACCGCCGTGGAAAGCAGTTCCGCCTCCGCCAGCATCGTGCCGGATTCCCTTGCCGGCGATACCACCCTCATGGTCGGAGATCAGGTCGTTCCCGGCCAGAAAGCCTCGAAGCCCGTGAGCCACTGAGTTGCCGAATTTTTTGTAAAATCCCTTTAAGCTGACTTCATGAAAACCATTTTATACGTCGTCGTTCTCCTCATCACTTGCGGTGCTGGATACTACTCTTACGATCTTTCCCAAAAATTCGAAGCGCTTGAGAAAGTCCGGGTTGTGACGATCGCCACGAACAAACAGGTCACCGCCAACGCCGATGCGAATGACACGAAAATCAAAAAAGAGAGAGAACTACTCGCGCAGTCCAAGGAGCGCCGCGATCTGCTGACGCAAAGTGTTTCTTCCCTCACGTCTGTCGGCGCGGGGCTGACCAACGATTCTGCGAAACTGGATGATGACTTGAAAGCTCAGGATTTGGAATTCGCCCAGCTCAACAAGACCATCGAGGAAGTAAACGCCATCCTTGCCCAACTCGGCGGTGGTGTGACTCTGGATACACTCCCGGAAAAAATCCAACAGGTTGAGGACGACAAAAAAGCCAAACAGAAGAAACTTGAGGAACTGGAAGCCGTCGCCGCCGGTGCGGAAAAAAGCCTCGCCACCAGCCGTGCGGAATCGGATCGCCTCACGAAAAAGATGATCGAACGCGGTTCACGCATCAGTCGCAATGCGATGGAGGCCGTCATCACCGCCGTGAACCAGGACTGGGGCTTCGTCGTGATCGGCGCGGGTTCCAACTCCGGTTTCACGCCGCAGACAGCTCTGCTCGTGCAGCGTGACGGTCGCAACATCGCCAAGCTGCATCCGTCCTCGATTGAGCCGACCCAAACGATCGCCGAAATCGACTTGCAGAGCCTTGCTTCGGGCGTGCGCTTGCAACCTGGCGACCGGGCGATCCTCGCCACACCGACCTCCAACTGATCTCTGGATAATTTTTCTCCACAGGCTCCGCAGACTTGCATGTCGCGGAGCCTGTTTTATGTTGGCATCCATGCAGCGCAATCTATCCCTCATCGTCCTCGCCATCATCGCAGGTTTCGGTCTTTCCTCTTGTGCGGACGAACCAGAGACAAAGCCTGTGGGACCAGTTTCCGATACCAGCAAGATGCCGTGGAATACCCCGGTCCCCGGCCAAGGCCAAGGTCAGTTCGGGATGATGCCACAAAGCCAATACCGGCGATGATTCTCTAGCGGATTAATTCGTCCCCTCGTCCCCTTGTCCGCCCCTCCTCCCGATTGGCGCTTGATCGTAGCTGCCACGCCGGGACATGGTCCTTGCGGCTTATGAAGGAACTCATCGAAGAACTCGAGCGCTGGGGCGCGGATGTGATCTTCGGGCGGGCCAAGGGTTTCCGTGCGACACTCATGCGCTTCCTCATGCGGGCACTTTCCGGCGTGTTCCGTGCCATCGTGCAAATCCGCCTCTGGCGCTACCGCAGTGGGGCGCGTGAGCAAAAATATCTCGGCGTGCAAGTCGTCGCCATCGGCAACATCACCGTCGGCGGCACCGGAAAAACCCCGGTAGTCGAACTGCTCGCCCGCACCCTGCGCGACCGCGGGCGACACGTCGCCATCCTGTCCCGTGGCTACAAGAGCAAGAAGCTCGATCACGCTCAGAGGTGGCAAACTCCCCAGGGCCAGCCGATCCCAAGCGAGCGGATGCCCAAGGTCGTCTCAACCGGCAGCGCCCTGTTGCTGGATTCGAAATTCGCTGGCGACGAACCCTTCATGCTCGCCCGCAATCTCGATGGAGTGGCAGTGGTGGTGGATAAAAACCGCGTGAAAAGTGGCCATTTCGCCGTTTCCCAACTCGCGTCGGACACATTGTTGTTAGATGACGGGATGCAATATCTCGACCTCGCGCACTCCATCGACCTCGTGCTCATCGACGCGAGTTCCCCCTTCGGCACCGAGGCTCTGTTGCCGCGCGGCACCCTGCGCGAGCCGCCAAAAAATCTTCGCCGCGCCAGCTACATCCTCATCACGAAATGCACCGGTAGCTCGAATGCTGACCTCATCGCCCGCATTCGCAAATACAACCGCACGGCGGAAATCATCGAGTGTACCCACGGCCCGATCCATCTGGAAAACGTCTTCACCCGCGAGCGTCAGCCACTGGAATTTCTCAAGGACAAATGGGTCGGCGCGATCAGTGCCATTGCGGTCCCCGAGGCCTTCGAGAGTTCGTTAGAAAAACTCGGCGCACGGGTGGAAATCCGGCGGCGTTTTTCCGACCACTATCGGTTTTCCCGCAAGGAAGTGGAAATTTTCATGCAGCGTTGTGTCGAGCGCGACATGGAACTCATCTGCACCACCGAGAAAGACGCCGTGCGTTTTCCTCACCCGACGTCCGTGGATGTGCCAGTCTATTTCCTTCGCATCGAGGTGGAAATCCTTGAGGGGCAGGAAATTTGGAGCGATCTCATCTCCCGGATCTGCCATCCGCCGCCCGCTTTCCAACCGGTCCTGCGTCACCGCGATGCCTACCGGGCGTGAAGCATGGAGCGTGGACATTTTGTCCACTGAGTGCCCGAAACATCCTGTCCTGCGTCCTTCCGGCGGACATGATGTCCGCAGCACCTAGAGTTCAGAATGAACGCGCTCGTGCGTTTACCATGAGCGCGCTCCCAATCCCGGCACGCGGCAAATTCGTCAGAAGAATTCCTCTGCGCCCCTTTGCGACTTGCGGTAGATCCTGTGTTTTTTGATGCGTCGGTCCAGAGGTAAAACCGCACCGGGCTTGCGCGAACACCATCTATGCTCCAAGCTCCGCACATGTCGGACCGACCATTCCAACAAACGCCCGCGCCTGGGTCGCAGTCGCGCACGCGTGACCAGCCTCTCCGTTTCAAACGAAGGCTATTTTGGCTCTGTGGAATCGCCCTGTTTTGCCTAGCTACACTGGCCAGCATGGCCACCGTCGGTTGGTTTCTTTCGCCCGAATTCACCCGTCGCGTCCAGCTTCGGGCCCGTGACAGGGCGGCCGCGAATGCTGGCCAGATCGGGGCCTGTCTCAAGGATTTCGATAACATTTACGGCAAATTTCCCGACGGCTCCACGGCGCTTGAGGTCCGGCAAAAAACCGGCACTCTGCTGACGCTGGGCGGAGATACCTCCAATGAGTTTTTCGCCCAATTGTTCGGCGCAGGCATGGCTAAGACCGAGCGAATTTTTTATGCCGACGCGAAACTGATGCAGGACCCGGACGAGCAATGGGACTATGACGCGACCGTGCTCGCCCGCCGCGAGTGCGGCTTCGCTTACATTGCCGGCTTGTCCGCGAAGAGCGAGCCGGATACGCCGGTGGTCTTCGGTCCGGTCATTCCCGGCACCCGCTCGCTAGACCCCGATTCCTGCGGTGGCTACGCCGTCGTTTTGAATGTCGATGGCTCGGTCCACACCTACAAGCTCAATCCCAAGCGCAAGCCCGTGCTCCCCAACGGCCTAGAACTGCTCAATCCCAGCCAAACCTTCTGGCACGGCACGGCCCCGGACGTGAAGTGGCCCAAGTAATTTTCTCTGGGTTTCTCAAGCATCGAAAATTCTGCCTCAACAGCGGTTGACAACCCAGATCGCGAGCGTTTGGTAGGGCCGAACGCAAAATCGGTGAATCTAATCCGGCAAGCGTCGTCTAACAACCATCTCTAACATCATCATGATTGCCGCCAAAGATCTTTCCAAAGTCGCCCCCACCAGCCCCCGCGTCCGCACCGGCGGCTACGCCATCCTCGCCCGCATGGCCGACAAGGGCCGTGCCGATCTCGCCGGCACCGTCGGCAGCTATCATTTCAACTGCCCGCTCGACAATTACCTCTTCGGCTTCAAGGGCGTGCAGGGCGAGGATGTGCAGAAATTGTTGGACGCGGGTTCCAGCGACACGGAAATCGCCGCTTGGCTCGATACCAATGGCACGCCGAAGACCGAGGCGGAAAAAACCGCTTGGTCCGACAGCGTCGAAGCCGCCCGCCCCTTTGACAATCCCGACAAAAAGGACTGGTTCATCGGCGTCTGCGCGGAAGCCGGCTGCGATCCCGCGACCAGCACGCTCTTTGACTTTCTGGAAGCCGACGACAAAACCAGCTTCCCAGGCTGATCCCGTTAGATAACGTTTCTCCGCTGTTTAGAAATCGAACTGGTCGATGTTTTCCTTGGTGAAGACGAAGGGCTTGCCGAGGACGATGTTGTCACCCTCGACTTTCATTTTTCCGAGTTTACCGGCGGTGAATTCCTTGGCGCCGGGGGCAAGTTCGCCTTTCGCTACAGCGGCACCGGCCATGACCGAGAGATAGCCGAGCTGCTCGACATTCCAAAGGATGACGGCTTGGGTGACGCCTGCCTTGACGTAGGCTTTGTTTTCGCTGGGCAGGCCGAGGCCGAGGACTTTCACCGCGCCCGCTTTGCCAGCTTGTTTCACTGCCTCTGCGGCACCGGGAACGGCGGGCGAACAGACGGCGACGATGGCCTTGAGATTCGGATAGGCACTAAGAAGATTGGTGGCTTCCTGCTGGGCCTTATCCTTCTGATCGTCGCAGGGCTTGATGTCCACGAGCTTCATGTTCGGATACTTGGCCTGCTCTAGTTTGATGTATTTGATCCACTCGTTCAGGTTGGCGGCTGTTAGGGTGCCGGTGATGATGGCGAACTCGCCCTCGCTGCCGGTTAGAGAAGCGGCGGTGTCCATGAGCTGCTCGCCGATGCCTTGGGCGGTCGCTTGGTTGACGAAAAACGAGCGGGCGTCGGGCTGGGCGTCGGCATCGTAGGTGACGACCTTGATGCCTGCGGCCTGGGCTTTTTTCAAGGCGGTGGAAATCGAGTCCTTATTCTCGCAGGCGGCGCAGATGACATCGACGCCATCGGTGATCCAGTTTTCCACAATCTCGTTCTGCTTCGCCGGATCGGAGTTGATCGGGCCGTCGAATTTCAGCTCGGCATTTAGCTCGGCCGCGGCGGTGCGGGCACCTTTTTCACAAGTCACGAAGTATTGGTTACCCTTGCTCTTGGGCAGCAGGGCGATGGTGAGCTTGCTTTTCGATTCCGATTTACTGCATGAGATGAATGGCAGTGCGGCGAGGAGAGCGAGTGAGGCGAGGAGGGTTTTGCGTTTCATGAGATGGCTGGATTTGGTGTGGTCTTCGAGAGAGATTGCTTGCGGGCGCGGCGGATGGCGAGCGCTTTCATCGTGGCTCCGATGGCGAGGGCGGCAAGCAGTAAAAGTCCGGTCAGCAGGCCGGAAAGCTCGCGGGCGACGCTGGCGACGGGTTGGTCCATGATCCGGTAGTCGGAAATGCGGGTGAGGCCGTTGTTTAAAATGGCCAGCGCAATCCAGCCTAACAGCGTGCCCGCCACCGTGCCGGAACCGCCGAAAATACTGACACCGCCCAGCACCACGGCGGTGATGGCGAGCAGCTCGTAGCCGATCCCGGCATTCGCACGGGCCTCACCGAGACGAGCGACGAGAATCACGGCGGCAAGCCCTGCGACTGCCCCGGCGATGATGTAGGCGAGGCTGGTATTGCGGGCGACAGGAATACCGGCATAGCGCGCCCCCTCGGACGCATAGCCGATCGCGCGGAACGAGCGACCGAGCGTCGTCTGATGGACCATCAACCAGATCGCGGCGGCGACTGCGAAGAAGACCCAGATTTGCGCCGGAAGACCGGCGAGGTCGGCATTGCCCAAGGCGAGGAACGATTTAGGAAACCCGGAGTAAGATTCCGCGCCTTTGGTGAGAGCTTCCGCAAGGCCTCGGAACAGCGAGAAAGTGCCGAGTGTGACAATCAGTGGCGGGAGATTCAAGCGGGTGATGAGCACCGCATTCATGCCACCACCGAGTGCGCCAAAAAGAACCGCCACCAGTCCGGCCAGATATGGCGGAAGCCCGAAGCGGTTGACCATCATGCCAAAGAGGACGGCACACAGCCCCATCATCGAGCCGACTGATAGATCAATGCCGCCGGTTAGAATCACCGGCGTCATGGCCACGGCGAGCAGACCGATTTCCACTGAGTGGCGGAAGACGTTAGATAGGTTTTTCCCCACGAGGAAATTTTTGCCCAGCGTTTGAAACAGCAACACCTCCAGCAGGATCACCAACACGAGCACCGTTTCATGGCGGGCGAGCAGGGACTTGATAGAAAATGACCGGGTGCTGGACATGGTTAGATTTTGGTTTTCCGGCTGCGGATGCCATCGGCCACGACCGCGAGCAGGATGACAAGGCCCTGGATGGCTTTTTCCCAATACGGCGGTTGGTGGAAATGCGTGAGCGCCGGATTCACGTTCGCCAGCAACAGCATTCCTAACAGGACGCCCCACAAGGTCCCACGTCCGCCGCTGATCGCCACCCCGCCGACGACGGCAGCGGCGATGGCTTTGAGTTCGAGGCCGTCGCCACAATTCGGCTGCACCTGTGGCGACTGGACCAGATTCAATACTGCGGCCAATCCCGCGAGGCCGCCCATCAGAACGAAGACGGCGAAGGTGGTGTGCCGCGGATCAATGCCGGCGAGCCGCGCGGCCTCGGCGTCGGTCCCGGTGGCGTGAATGAAACGTCCGGCTGCTAGATTTTTCATGCCCCACGCCGCCCCGACTAACAGGACGAATGCCAGAGAAATCACGATGGCCTGCCCGGTCGGCTGGCTAAGTCCGAACCACTGGATGCCTGCGGGGAGATTGAGTAGTCGCCCTTGCTGCCAAAGTCGCAGCGCTTCCTGCCAAGTGACCATTGTCGCCAGTGTGACGACGATGCTCGGCAGTCCGAGATACGCGACGAGCACCCCATTCAAAGCACCCATCGCGGCACCGGCTCCGATTGCGGCGAAGATCGCCACGCCCAAGGGCAGACCCGACGCCGCGGTCACCCCGGCGATGATCGCGCACATGCCGAACTGCGAGCCGATAGAAATATCAATCTGGCGGGAAATGATGACGAGCGCGATACCGATGGCCGCCGCCAGCGCGGGCATTTGCGAGGTCAGCCGTGAGATGAACGGCTGCCATTGGAAGAAGTGCGGGGCGAAAATCGCCAGCGACGCCATCAACAGGCCCAGCGCGGCGGCCACCGTGAGTTCGCGGAAATACTTGCTCATCAGGCGGCGTCCTTTCCATTGGTTCCGAGTGCGGCGGCCATCACCGTGTGCGCGTCGGCATTTTCCTTGGCGATCATTTCCACCAGCTTGCCACCGCGCATCACGGCGACCCGGTCGCTCATGCCTAACACTTCGGGGAGGTCGCTGGAAATCATCAGCACGGCGAGTCCTTCTCTGGCAAGTTCGCGGATGATCTTGTGAATTTCACTTTTCGCGCCGACATCCACGCCTTGCGTCGGCTCGTCGAGGATGAGCAATTTCGGCTTCGTCGCCAGCCAGCGTGCGACACTGACTTTCTGCTGGTTGCCGCCGCTCAAGCTGCCGCCGGGCGCGTCCGGACCGTAGGCCTTGATGCCGAGATCGCGGATGAATTCACAGGCTAACAAATTTTCCGCACCGAATCGCAGCCAGGTGCCGGGAAAAATTTTCGGGTGGATCGCCATAGTCATGTTATGGGCAATGGGCATTTCCAAAATCACGCCATGGCGGCGGCGGTCTTCCGGCACATAGGCAATGCCATGGGCGATCGCCTCGCGTGGATTGCTGATAGAAATTTGCTCGCCGTTCAAGCCAATCTCCCCCGCATCCGCAGGCGTGATGCCGAAAAGAATCCGCGCCAGCTCCGTGCGGCCCGCACCCACCAAGCCGGCCATTCCAACGATTTCTCCGGCTCTAACATCCAACGTCACCCCGCTCACACCACTGGCGGCACAGCCGAGATTTTTCAATGCGAGCACCACCGCACCCGGCTCGCCGGTGGCCGGCGGATAGATCGAGGAGACTTCGCGACCGACCATCAGCTTGATCATCGCCGCTTCGGATAGATCGGCCACTGGATTGGTGCCGACACTCTCACCGTCGCGCAGCACCGTGACGCGATCCGCGAGGGCGAAAATTTCCTCTAGGCGGTGGGAAATATACACCACGCCCACGCCGCTGGCACGCAGGTCGTGGACGACTTTGAACAGCAGGTGTTGTTCCTTCTGCGTTAGCGAGGCAGTCGGCTCGTCCATGATGACGATGCGCGCGCCGGAGCCCAAGGCACAGGCGATTTCCACCAACTGCTGTTCCGGCATCGAGAGCGAACCGACCTCCGCATCCGGGGAAATTTCCGCGCCGATGCGATGCAGCAGTTCGACCGCCAGCGTGCGTTGGCTGGCCCAGCGGATGCGGCTGAGAGCACCGGTTTTTTTCAAGCGCAGGCCGATGTTCTCCGCGACCGTTAGATCCGGAAACAGCGCGGGCTGCTGATAGATACAAGCGATTCCCAACTCGCGGGCCTTCGCGGGAGTCAGGTGCGAAACTTCCACACCGGCGACGATCAGCTTGCCGCCGTCGGGTTGGTGGGCACCGGTGATGACCTTGATGAGAGTGGATTTCCCAGCGCCGTTCTCGCCTAACAGCGCATGCACCTCGCCCGGCAAAAGCTCGAAGGAGACCCCCTTCAGCGCACGAACGGCACCGAAGGATTTCTGAATGGCAGTGAGCTGTAAGATGGGTTTCAAACTTAGGAGGGAATCTAACGCTTACTTTTACGAACCGCGTTTGCTGGTGACGGCTTTTTCATACGCACGCACTTGATCCAGCCAAGCGGTGCTGACGGGGACGTTCTGCTTTTCACAATAAGCATCCCAAACCGCGCCCCAAGGCAAGCTCTTGGTTTCTTCCATCAGCGCGAGGCGGGCGGTGTAGTCGCCGGATTTCTCGGCCTCGCGGAGGGCGGCGGGTTCTAACAATGCGATCAGCAGCGCCTTGAGCGTGTTGCGTGTGCCGATGGTCCAAGCTGCAATGCGATTGATGCTGGCATCGAAAAAATCCAGGCCAATATGGGTCCGGGCGAGCAATTTGTTCCGCACGAGTTCAGCGGCGATGGACTGGAGCGCATCGTCGAGGATGACGACGTGGTCGCTGTCCCATCGCACGCCGCGGCTGACGTGGAGGAGAATTTCCGGCACATACATCAGCGCGGAGGTCAGCTTGTCGGCGATGCCTTCGGTCGGGTGGAAATGGCCGGCATCGAGACAAAGCAGCTTCTGATTTTTGATCGCGTAGCCCATGTAGAATTCGTGCGAGCCGACAACGTAACTCTCGCTGCCGATCCCGAACAGCTTGCACTCGACCGCATCGAGGTGGTGCTTCGGGTTGAGTTTTTTCTCAAAAATTTGATCCAACGAATCGGATAGTCGTTGGCGTGGCGCGAGTCGGTCCACCGGCGTGTCCTTGTAGCCATCGGGAATCCAGACGTTAGTGACCGTCGGCGAGCCGAGCGCCTTGCCCATCGCCGCGCCGATTTCGCGGGAGGCGATGCAGTGCCGGATCCAGAAATCCCGGATCGCCTTTTTCGGGTGCGACAGCGTGAAACCTTCCGCCGCCTTGGGATGCGCGAAACACGTCGGATTGAAATCCATGCCCATGCCGTTCGCTTTCGCCCATGCGATCCAGTTGGAAAAATGCTCTGGCCTGATGGCATCGCGATCCACTTTTTTCCCACCAAACTCACCGTAGAACGCGTGGAGATTCAGCCGGTGTTTGCCGGGAATGAGAGCAAGTGCTTGGTCAAGATCCGCGCGGAGTTCTTCGGGCGTGCGGGCCTTGCCGGGATAATTTCCCGTGACCGCGATGCCGCCACTGAGGCCCTCACCGGAATTTTCAAATCCGCCCACGTCGTCGCCTTGCCAGCAGTGAAGCGAAATCGGAATTCCCGCGAGCTGGGTCATCGCGGTCTCGGTATCGACGCCGAGATCGGCATAACGGATTTGAGCGAGCTTGTAGGAGGAGTCGATGGACTTGGAAGATTTAGCCATAACGGAGGGTTTTTTCATGAAGACTCAGAAAGTGTGGAGAAAAATCCGCATAAAAACCTCCACTGTTTTGCCAAATACCAGCACAATCCCGCCAGATGAAACACGTCCTAAAAATCGACGAGTGGTTCCACCCTGACGGCTTCCCGATCAGCGTGGAGCGGCGGGAGCCTCAGGAACATTTCGGGCCACACGCCCACGAGTTTGCGGAACTCGTCATCGTCACCGGCGGCAAGTGTCTGCATGTGACCGGACACGATTCATGGGAGCTAACAGCAGGTGATGTTTTTGTCATCGCCGGTCCCCGTGAACACGAATATCGCGATCTCGTCGATTTGCGCTTGGTCAATATTCTCTATCAGCCGAGCCAACTCAAGCTGGGTCTGCTGGATCTGCCATCCGTGGCGGGCTACCACGCGCTGTTCACCTTGGAACCGGCGTGGCGAAACCGCCAACCCGCGAAGGGGCGGCTGCATTTGAGCGGCAAGGAAATGGCTCAGGTCATCGAGTGGGTGGAGCGGTTGGAAATCGAATTGAAAACCCGCGAGCCGGGATTTGGGTTCATGGCCACGGCCTCGTTCATGCAAATCATCGGCCTGCTATCACGCTGTTATGGCCGCAGTCCGTCACCGGACGGACGGGCGCTGCTGCGGATTGGCGAGGCGCTTTCGCATCTCGAACGCAACATCCACCGCGAGATGAATCTGGAGGAATTGGCCAGCATCGCCCACATGTCCCGGCGAAGTTTTCTCCGGGTCTTCCAATCTGCCACGGGCACCTCGCCGCTGGCCTGGGTCATCGAGCAGCGGATCAACCGCGCCTGCGGACTCCTCCGCCAGACCGACCGCCGGGTGACGGAAATCGCCTTCGATGTCGGTTTCAACGACAGCAATTATTTCACCCGGCAATTTCGCAAAATCACCGGCCTCTCGCCGCGCAGCTATCGCTTGCGGCAAGGGGCGGGTTGAAGATTTGTCGTCCTTATTTCAGGCGGATGTAGCGCTTATGGTCCGGGGTGATCGGCGTGTTGTCGCGGACCTTGAGGAACTCCGCGTCGTTTTGCATCACCGTGGTGTAGCGCGGGCCGCTGAACCAATCGAGCAGGTTCGGCGAAACCTCGACGATGCGGCGGGGATGCGGGCCAGCAACCTTGGTCACGGTGATCGAGAGGTATTTGTGACCCCCTAGCATGACGACGGAGACTGTGGGCTTGATTGGGACTCCGAGCAGACTGCTGGTGTTGCCGGCGCTCAGTTCGTTCCACGAGGGCAGGCCACTGGCGGCGAGGGCGGTTTTTGCGGCCAGACCGATGCCAGTGAGGTTGATGTCGTAGGGGTTCTCATTGAAGTCGTTGTTGGCGAGGTGGATGGCAGCGGTGCGGGCACCTGCGGCACCGGGCTTGAATTTGACGGTGAAGGTAGTGCTCGCACCGGGGGGGAGGATGGTTAGCAGGGGTGCGGTGGTGAGGATGTCGGCGCGATTGGTGCCATTTGTCGTCAAGACGAGGCCGGTGAGGTTGGCATTGCCGGTGTTTTTCACGGTGTAGGTGAAGATGCCAGAGGTGCTGCCGACGGTGACTGAGCCGAGGGTGTTGGTGCCGCCATCGGCCACGGGGTTGACGCCGCGGAAGAGGTCGATTTCCGGTCCGATACCCGTGCCGGTGAGGTTGACGTCGTAGGGGTTCTCCTTGAAGTCGTTGTTGGCGAGGTGGATGGCGGCGGTGCGGGCGCCTGCGGCGCTGGGCTTGAACTGGACGGTGAAGGTGGTACTCGCACCGGGGGGGAGGGTGGTCAGCAGGGGTGCAGTGATGAGGATGTCGGCGCTGTTGGTGCCATTTTTCGTCAAAACGAGGCCGGTGAGGTCGGTGTTGCCGGTGTTTTTCACCGTGTAGGTGAAGATACCGGAAGAACTGCCGACGTTGATCGACCCGAGGGTGTTGGTGCCGCCATCGGCTACGGGGTTGACGCCGCGGAAGAGGTCGATTTCCGGTCCGATACCCGTGCCGGTGAGGTTGACATCGTAGGGGTTCTCATTGAAGTCGTTGTTGGCGAGGTGGATGGCGGCGGTGCGGGTCCCTGCGGCACTGGGCTTGAACTGGACGGTGAAGGTGGTACTCGCGCCGGGGGGGAGGGTGGTTAGCAGGGGTGCAGTGATGAGGATGTCGGCGCTATTAGTGCCATTTTTCGTCAAAACGAGGCCGGTGAGGTCAGTGTTGCCGGTGTTTTTCACCGTGTAGGTGAAGATCCCGGAAGAACTGCCGACGTTGATCGACCCGAGGGTGTTGGTGCCGCCATCGGCCACGGGGTTAACCCCGCGGAAGAGGTCGATTTCAGGAGCGGCGGGCGTGAACACCACCTCGTCCACCCATCCGGCATCCGAGCCGATGCCATTGCTGGTGTCCTTCGCATAGGTCCAGCGCAGGGTGTGGCTGCCGGCGGAAAGGGCATAGGACTTCTGCTGCCAGTCCACCTCGCCGCTGATGGCGCTGTCCGTTTGTTCAACGCTATCGATAGAAAATTTAAGGAAATCCCAACCGCTCTCCGACGAGACTTTCTGCCAGAATGTGATCGTGCCGGGACCTGTGATCGTGGTTTCCATGTAGGACTGTTGACTGTTAGCGATCGCCCCGCTGCGGGCGGCATCCACGCCATCGTGGGTGACGGTAGATTGACCGAACCATGACGCGTTACCAGCCGTGGACCAGACGAGGCCGGTGGTATCCAAGGCTTGTTCCAAGGTGAGAGTCTGGGTGTTTAAGGAAACCGCAGTTGAAGCGTTTCCGTTGGCAATCACCGACAAAGCATAGGTGCCGACGGGAAGTCCAGCAGGTGGCGTGAACTCGGTGGATACTATGGTGCTACCGGTGGCTACGCTGGTGCTGCTCCAGTTGTAGGTTCGAGCATAATAAACCGTTCCGCCACCACTGGTGAGCCGCACGATGGGGTAGTTCGTGGAGTTCTGGTCGTCGTCGCCATAACACGCACCTTCACCGATGCCGTTGAGTTGCGTGCCGATGAGATGGTATGAGCCATCGCCATTCGGTGTGACGCTTGCGACCGTGGGCTTTGCTGCTGCGAGGGCGGTGCCAGTCGGCGTGTAAACGTAAAGTTGCGTGGAGAAGCGCGACGAAAGCACCGTGCCGTCGGGCAGCACAAGCATTCCACGCTGGAAGGAACTGCCGCTTTCAGTGATGCCGCCTGCAGGCGCGCTCACCTGAGTGAAGTTGTTTGTCGTGTAGTCGTATTCATAGAAGCTTGTCGGCGATTGAAAGACGTTCCCGGAAATCGGAATCGGCGCGGTGGCCAGTAGGATGTTGCCATTCGGCATCATCGCCCCCGGTGCGTCCGGGCAGCCTTGTCCATTGGGAATATCCGGCCCCGCGACCCATGTGCCGGGCGAGGTGGTTCCCGAAGGAGTGTAAATCGCCGTGTGGCCGATTGCGCCAAAGTAGATCACCTTCCCATTCGGCAAAAGGAAGCCCGGCCCCGTCTCGTCGCCAAACGGATCGTAAAGCGCCACCGGCACCGTAGAGTCATTGATCCATGTGTTCGAGGATGGGATATAGCGCTCAGCGTTCGTCGTGAGTCGGTCCACCATGAGAATGCTGTCGTCCGGCAACTTCACCCATGAGGATTCGTTGTGGATGCCGTTGGACGTCGGCCCCGTGCTCCATGCATTCGTCACCGGGTCGTAAATCAGCGTACCCGTTAGGGATCCCTCGACCAGGCCGACAAGCACGCGCCCATCTGGCAGAATCTCCGAGTTCGCATCGCTGAACGTGTGGCCTGGATTGGGCAATGTCGTCCATGTATTTGCCACGGAATCATAGATCTCGGCTGTCGTCTTTCCCGTGCCATACTCGCCGCCTGCGACGAAAAGTCTTCCGTCCTTTAGCAACTGGCTGGCAAAGAAGAGTCGCGTGTCATTCGCGTTGCCCAGCGTCGTCCATGTCCCGTTCGTATAATGCCCCGAACTATCTGGTGTCAGCAAATACCATGTGGGTCCGTAGGTGCCGCCATCGTTGTCGTTCTGCACCATCACGGTGCCATTGGAAAGAAGGTGCATGTGCCCGAGAGTACCAGGTGCCGTGTTCGCAAGCGGTGCCCACGTACCCACGGGCACCGTAGCAATGACCCGGTTATAGCCGATCGCGTCCATCAACTGTAGATCGACGGTGGAAACCGGGTTTACGACGCCGGGGCCGCTGAATTGATTGAACGAATCGTTGGTCCCAGATGCCCAATCGCGGGAGTCGAGGCCATTCGAGGCCGCATTGTTCCACAACTTGAGTAGCGTCGTCCCGGCATCGACTGAGAAGTTGTTTCCCGCACCGTTGCCAACGCCCTTGGTATTGGCCGCGGTGTATGAGAAATTATCGATCAAGCTGTAACTGTTTGGAGAACTGCCAATGGTGCCGCCAGAGAGGCCGAGCCGTCCCATGACTTCCGTAATCTCGTGTGCGCAAACTCCCTGAAAATCGTAAGTCCCAGCAGCGATAGTGCCGGAAAATGTGAAAGGATTTCCCGCGCCGAACGTCGTTGTGCCATCGTTGGAGAGGTCGTCAGCAATTAGGCCAAGGGCCTTTGCCTGGGCTCTTGAAACCCACCAAGTGTGGGTGGCACCAACAGGGTCTGCTGCCGTCATGGAACCACTGGCACTGATCGCGGTATTGTCATCCGCAGTCACGGCATCCGCCACCGTGAGCGAGCGCAAATTCGCGTAACTCGTGGAGTTCAAGAAAGTGTTGCTCTGTCCGAATACCGAAGTTCCAGCGACCGCATCCACCGTAATGTTGACGTGGATAGGGTCGTTGAAATTGGTCGTAATGACGGCTGCAGCGGCATTCCATGCCGCCTTTGCGGCCGTGGCGTTGGCACCGAAATTGGTGTCGAAGTTCGCCGTAAAAGTCGGCGTAATGGTCAGGGCGTGAGCGGGCCATGCGCCAGCGAGGAGCAGGCCGAGGCACGCTAGGATGCGAGTGGTTGTTGTTTTCATGGTGCTGAGCGGATGGATGGTGTGAGTTTTCATGGATGTCTGTCAGTTGAATACTACTGTTTTGTTTTCGGGCTGCCGGGCTGCAAAAAATCCTCCGGATTGACTCTCCTCGTGACGGATGGCCTTGTCGGTGAAATGGACTGAACCTCTGGACGGCCTGCCAGGGCCACCACCTGCGCAAAGGGAATCAACGCACGAACGATGCCCGGTGCATCGGGACTGCTGACCACCTCTCCCCCGATGGCGGCAATATACTTCAGGAAGTCCTCGGAAGTCTCGGCATGCAAGTCAACGCCCACCCGCGCACCATCTATGACCGGGACGTCCGGTCCAAACGCGCCCGGCCTATGATACGGGGACTCACCTTGAACCTGCTTCAATGCCAACAAGATTTGAGAATCAATTTTCTTCAGGCCGGGCGCGGGTGGTGCTTCCTCTTTCGCGACTTCCTCCGTGGTTGCATCCGGAGCTGGGGAGGGCGAAGTAAACGCTGTTGGCGACGGAGTCGGTCGCTGAACCGACAAAGCGGATCGGGTTCGCTCGTTCTTTTCGAAAGCTGCCGCCGACTTCTTTTCGTCACATCCGACGATCAAAAAGCCTCCTGCTGCAGGAATTAAAAATACTAAGGCTCGAATGGAGAAGTTCATGAGATTCGACAATTCAGAGTCAGAATGGCGAGAGGACTAGCGGGCCAGTTATATCTAACTGGCGCTGAGTGCGACGGATGGGGTTAGCAATTTAGCACCTGGCTGTCACGGCAAATCTTGTGGCAAATCTGTAGTTTCTGAAGATATCTTTGAGGAACCTTGAACCCCGGACTCAGCCCCGCTCCTCCGGCTGACTGAAAAATTCCATCTGCGCCGCAGTCTTGGGATCTTCAAACCGCACTCCCACACCCAACAACCGGACCGCCCGGTGCTCACCACGCCGCCATGCATCGGTTAGCAGCTCTTCGAAAATGACGGGATCGAGGGTGTGCCAAGCCCGCTCGGCGGTGGTGCGGTGGAAGTCGGCGAATTTCATTTTCACCACCAGCGAACGAATCGCGCGGTCGGCATGGGATTTCGCCAGATCCTCGGCCAGCCCTTCGATCATGCCGCGCAGCGGTGGGATGAGCGCGGGGAGAACCTGGATGTTTTCGGCGAATGTCATCTCGCTGCTGACCGACTTGCGCGTGCGGTCCGGGGTGACGGCTCGGGCATCGATGCCGCGGCAGAGGTGCCATAGTTCGAGGCCCCATTTTCCGAAGCGGCGTGAGAGTTCGAGTTGGTCGAGCCGTTGTAGATCCGCGCAGGTTTCGATGCCGAGCGGGCTGAGTTTTTCCCGCATTTTTTCCCCGACGCCCCAAATCCGTCCCACTGGCAGCGCGGCCATGAAGGCAGGGATTTCCTCGGCAGTAACCTGCTTCTGGCCGTTCGGCTTGTGCCAGTCCGACGCGATCTTGGCGACGAGCTTGTTGGTGGAAATCCCGGCGGACGCGGTGAGGCCGGTTTCCTCGAAAATCTGCGCGCGTATTTCGCGGGCGATGGCGGAACCATCGCTCTGGAGATGGGAAACATCCAGATAAGCCTCGTCCAGCGAAAGCGGCTCGATGAGCTCGGTGAAGCGCCCGAAAATGGCGCGGATGCGCGAGCTCACAGCCCGATATAGCTCGAACCTAACTGGCACCAAGATCAGATGCGGGCACAGTTCCAGCGCCTTGAAGACCGGCATCGCGGAGCGGCAGCCATACTTCCGCGCCACGTAGTTCGCGGTGGTGAGCACGCTGCGGCGGTCGCTGCCTGCGACCGCGAGCGGTTGGCCGCGCAGGGCGGGATTCTCCCGTTCCTCGATGGCGGCGTAAAAGCAGTCCATGTCGATGTGGATGATTTTTCTCACGATGGCAGAAGTATTTTAAATCAGGTAATCCGAAAGATCGACACCAGAGAAATTCTGCGGTATCAGGTCGGTGCGTTTCGTAATACCCATGGCCGAAGTGATCCAATTCAACTGTCCCGTCTGCGCGACCATGCTGCGGCTGCCGCTCACCATGGCGGCGCAACAGGGACCATGCCCACACTGTGCCCGGGAAATCATCGCGCCCGACCCTCGCCACGGTATCGGTGCCTATGAATTGCCCGTCGCGGTGCCGGAGGTTTCGCCTTTCCGATTGGAGCCCTTCGCTGAGTCCCCCCCGCTGGTGGCAAAGCCGCAGAAAGTGATCGAACCCTTCAGGCCTTTTGCCGAACCGTTGCCGCAGCGGGAGACGGATGAGTTCGTGCAAATCCCGGAACCCATGCTCGCTAGAGAGCCGTTCGCAGCCACCCAGCCTACCTCCCCAACGGCACCCCAGCCGATCACCGTCTGTGCCAAGCCCCAACGTGCGGTCCTCGTGCTGTCCTGCCTTCTAACGGGAGCCGTCGCGCTTGCTTGGGGCTACGCCCTCGGCGTCCGCTCCAACCAATGGTTCATGCGGATTCCGCCGATGACCGCTCCGATGATTCCACCCCCAAAGGTGGACAATCCGACAATTCCCGCAGATCCAAAATTGCCAGCCGCCATACCCGTGGCCGAGCCGACCATCCGTCCGATAAAGCCGCCGGTCGAGCCACCAAAACCGCCTGAGCCCGCCAAAGTCTCCGCCGCCGCCGAGGCCTCGTTGCGGGCCTTTCTCGATGCCCCGGACTGGGCTACCCGCAGCGCCTATGTGCTCTCCCCCGGAAAAGTGAGAACGCTGATGGAAGCCTACTCCCACGAGGCTCCAGACGGCCCCACCGTCTTCCAATCGCTCTCCGTCAAGCAGAGCCACCTCGACGAAAAATCGGGCAACACTGTTTACATTTTCAACGTCGTTACGGAAAAATATCCCGATGGCATCCCCGTCGCGATCAAGGAAACGCCTGCGGGCTGGCTCGTCGATTGGCAGTCCTTCGTCGAGTTCCGTGACAACCTCTTCCACAGGTTCGTCATTGGCCCCGTCGATCAAACCGGGCGCTTCCATCTCGTCGTCACCGCACCGCCCCCAGCCCGCGCCGCGAATACGGAAAATGAAAAATTCTCCTCCTTCCTCCTCCAGTCGCCGCTCGCCGATAAGCAGCAGCTCGCTTTTGTCAAAAAGCCCTCGAAAATCTTTGATACCTTCCAAACCGCCACCGCCAATGGTGCGATTTTCACCCCAGTCATCGAAGTGGTGAAACACAAAACCACTGCCGGCCAAAACTACTTCGAGGTGACTGACATCATCGTCACCGACTGGCTTCCTAAAGAGAATTGAGCCAAGACCCGTGAGGTCGGCGGATCGAAAGAACACGCCAATCGGCGCGGGCAACGGGGTTCGTTAAATCACGGGGCTTGCCAGTCCGCAAAAACTCGCCGCACTTGTCGTCACCGGCAAGGCTATGCGGACCTCAACCCGATCATCCCGGAACTCGTCCGGAGCTTGATTATTGGAAAGCGCCGTTCCATGCGAAAATCGGCGATCTCAGTACGGCGGGTGCCGCGAAGTTTAACTTCTATGATATGTTGCCGCAGGGCATCGACAGCGGCCTCATCGGACGGTTTGGAAATCTCGACAACAGCCTCGGCGGTAATTCTAGCTGTTATAGTTTAATGGCCGCATGGGATCATGAAAATTCGACCGCCATGACAACGACATCTCCTATTTCTACACCTCCCGCCTGCCCGGCGAGCCTGCCGCTGGAGTGGATGACGTCCACCTTCACCCTGCTGCGCCGCGCACGTTCCGCGTTTCCGTGACTCGCAAATTCTAAATTATCGTTTACATACCTCCTGAAAAAATGAATTCCCATTCCATCTCCCGTCCCCGTCCCGCCGCTTGGGCGCTCTTCGTCCTGCTTCTCATCCTCCTGCCCGCCACCGCCAGCGCCCATAGCGAGACCGGCGGTGTCGGTGGTTTTGTAAGCGGCTTCAAACATCCGCTAACCGGACTCGATCACATCGTCGCGATGGTGGCGGTGGGGCTCTGGGGAGCCTTTCTCGGTGGCCGTGCCATGTGGACCCTGCCGGTAGTTTTCCCGATGGTCATGGCGTTGGGCGGCGCGATGGGTGTGCTCGCAATGCCAATGATCGGTGTGGAAACCGGGATTGCGCTATCAGGAATTATTCTCGGTCTAATGGTGGCGTGCGCCGCCCGCCCGCCGCTGTGGGTGGCGGCGGTGATTGTCGGAATTTTCGCGATTTTCCATGGCTATGCTCACGGCGAGGAACTGCCGGAAGCCGCCAACGCGATGACCTTCGCCATAGGTTTTGTGATCTCCACCGGCCTGCTCCACCTCAGCGGCATCGCCTTCGGCCTGCTGATCAAGTGGCCTTGGGGCCGCATCGCGGTGCGGGCGGGCGGGCTGGTGATTTGCCTGATCGGCTTCGGTTTCCTGTTCAAATGGCTGTGAAATGAGCTGGTAATTGCCCGTCCACATGACCCGTCTCGCAATCGGCATCCTGATCCTCGCCACCGCCTGGTTGTTAGTCTCGCCCTTGTGGAATCGTGGTTGGTATCGCGCCACCATCGCCCGCCCGGCCTCCGTTGCCATTGCCGCATCCGGCCTGTATTGGGCAGTGGAGCGGTGTTTTTGAAAACGCCGCCCCACCAGCCATTTACCTAACACGATAACGAGTCATCGAATCAGAACATCCAGCTCACTCCCGTTTTCAACAACCAGGGTGCGACAAGCTGATTGCCGTTCACCTGCTCATAAACCGGCAATTCCACATCCAGGTAAATTTTCACCGGCGCGAGATGCATCTCGATGCCCGGTGAAATCAACACCCGTTCATATCCCGTGTCATCACGGCTCGATGCCGACCCGCTGTCACGCCCACGGACCGCGCCGATCAACTGCAATACCGGCGAAACCTTAACCGGTCCGAGTGTGATTCCTTCATCATAAATTCCGACCGCAGCATCCGCTTCCACGCCCGGGCGATAGTCATTTTGGATAAAAACAGGCACATCGAGTTGGGCTTGGGCGAACCAGTTCCAATCCGTCCCAGCGGGAATCCGGCCACGGTAGAAGCCGCCGAGTAACAGATTTGTGCTGCCGGAACCAATCTGCGTGTCGCGGTCAATGTCGCCCAAGGCTTCGGTGTGTCTGAAATCGCCGCTGGGTAGTTTGACTCCAAATGTTAGGCCGCTGGATAGATCTTCCGAGAAGCCGGTGAAAATTCCCCGCAGTCGGATGTCGCCGAACTCGGACCAATGCAGCGACGCGGCATTGCCAGTGCTGCCAAAGGTCCGCCAGAGATAGGGGACTTCGATTTCCGCGCCCCAAGTGCGGTTGAACATCGCTTGCAGCCCGAGGGTGTAGCTGTGGGTGGTGATTTTCGTATCCGCATTGGCTGCCGCGGGCGCGGAGGATCTGCCGCTCCAGTTGCGATCTTGGTTCTGACAGTCGGATTCCAGATAGGCGACCATGCCGGCTCCGCTTGGGAACATCGAGCTGGTGCCCACGTCGAAAACGCCACAGCCGCAGGCACAGGCATGGGTGGATTCCGTAGTGATAACTCCGGTCAGCAGACCGAAACCGATAGAGATTATTTTTGAATACATGATTGGATAAAATGTTAGAAATTAAAGTGGATTTTGATGAGTTGAAGGAACCGGGTTCCTCCCGCCGCGAGCGTTTTCAGGCGCACCCCGACGAGAGGTCCGGCCTTGGTCCTCGCGCTTCTGGTTTTGCCAGAGGTGCAGGCCAGAGTGTTCACAGGCCACGCCGGTGCGGGTTCTTGGAATGAAAGACGATCAGACAGGGGCGCACGGCCAGTGTGAGACAAATTCATCCTCCGCTGCGTCTGCTAGAGACGACAGTCGGTGACTATACCGTGGGCGTGGTCATGCCGTGCGGCGAGGCGGCGGTGTAGGCGGCGAGGCCATCCCGATCCCAGCGGCCAAGGCGACTCCGGGGGGGCCTGTAGTGGCGGTTCTGTGGGACGCGGGAAATTCAGGTGGATCTCGGCAGTGGGAAGTATTTCCTGAAGCTGCTTCATGGAAAGCGTGCTGGTCAGCGGCGCGAGTGGCTCCTTGCTCTCGTTCTCCTGCTTGCGGGCGGCGGCGATTTTACAGCAAAGCTCACACGGTTTTTCGCCGCTGAAAGTGTCTTTGGCGGCTTGCACAATTCCGTCGTTCTGCGAATAGCTGACCAGCATTCCCACCCACGCGCAGACTTGCATCACAGCGTAGGGACCGCCTGCCAAATGGAGGCAGCCGAGAACAACGATCAGGTATTGGAAAGGCTTCTTCAGGGTGGTTGGCCGAGTTGGAAGCGCAAGGACGCTAACCGAGTAGCCGCCGAGTATTGGACAAGCAAGATGAAATAGCTCAGTTATTGGCCTTGAGTTTGGCGATGGCTTCAGTGAGGCGCTGGCGGGTGGCTATTAGCTCGGCGTCGAGAGCGCGGAGCTTTTCATCACGCTCGGCGAGGGCGGCCTGCCAGGTTTTAACTTGCTCGCGGGCGGCGGTTAGATCGGCTTGGAGGCTGGGGATTTGGGTGGCCTGATCTGCTAGAGTATGAGCGGCGGCTGCGGCGGACTGTTGGGTGGTGCTGAGGGTTTCCTTGAGCACGGCGATGTCGCGCTCCAAATCGTTCACATGTTTTTTCTCGGAGGACGCTTCATCGTAGGCGGTGGCGAGTTCCACCCGTAGGTTGGTTAGTGTTAGATCAAGGATCTGTTCGCGTTGCCATTGCATGGCGACGACGGCGGCAAGGGCGAGGCAGCCGATGGCGTTGAGAATGGGTAGAACCCCGGATTTCACGGTTCAGGGATGGGGATTGGCGGACTCGAAACTGACTTTCTGGATGCCTGCGGCGCGGACGGCATCAAGCACGCCGAGGACTTGTTTGTGCCGGGATTCGGCATCGGCGGAAATCAGGACGCGGAGATCGGCGGGGGCGGCTTCGGTTTTGAGGCGGGCGGTGATTTCTGAGAGGGTGACGATTTTCTGATCCGAAGTGGTGACGCCGTTCGCGTCGATGGCGATCTGGATGGGCGGGGTCTTGGCCTCTGGAATACCCGTGGCGGCGGCGGGCAGAGTGACGGGGACGCGGTGAAGCTGGGTCATGCTCAGGCTCACTAACATGAAACTGGCGAGCAGGAAAAACATGATGTCGATGAGCGGGATGATCTCGATGCGCGCTTCATCGCCGTCGTCGTCGGAAGAGTTGCTGGAGAGTTTGACGGGCATGGGGAATTTAAGGGGAGAGGGGATGAAGATGAAGAGGTGTGGGTCTTAATCTGGATTCTGGATTCTGGATTCTGGTGTCTTGGAAGCGTAAGCTTCCAAATCATGGCCGTGCTCTTTGGCCGATTTCACGAGTAACTCGGTGTGATTGATCCAACGCTCCAACGAGCCGCGCAGGACGGCGATGCGTTTGCGAAAAAAGTTATATGGGAGCAGGCAGAGAATAGCGATGGCGATGCCGCAGGCGGTGGCGATGAGGGCTTCCGAAATGCCACCGGAGACTTTCGAAGCGGCGAGTTGGTCTTCGCCGATGGATGAGAACGAACCCATGATGCCGATGACGGTGCCGAATAATCCTAACAGCGGAGCCAGCGTGATGAGGGTGCTGAGAATCCACATGCGAGCCTCGGATTTCTCGATCAAATGCGTGGCGTGTAGCTGCATGGCGGCAAGCATGGATGTGTGGGCGTGGGTCATGCCTTCTGCTAGATTTTCGAGAAAGGGATCGGCATTTTCCTGGCCGAGTTGCCAGGCACGCGGGAAGTCTCCGGTGCCGATGGCGATGCGTGCCTGCTCCTGTTTTTTAGATTCCAGGGTGCCTTGAAAGTGCAGCCACCAAACGGCCCGGTCGAGGATGACGCAGAGGGCGAGGAAAAAAGCGGCGAGCATCGGCCACATCACCCAGCCGCCGCGAAGGAAAGTTTGCACGACGATATTAGCGGACATGATGGGGTTCAGCGGAGTTGGAAAACGATGGGGCGCTGGAGTTTCATGACGCCACCGGGCGGAAAACTCCAGACTCTAACCGCACGGACCGCCTCGGCATTGAGCAGCGGCCAAGGCGAGGGAATTTTCGCGAACGCGGCGATGACGTGGCCGGCGGCATCGACGGTGAACTCGACGATGACCGTGCCGGTTTGGTGGTTGTGACGGGCTACGGCGGGGTAAGATGGGGCGGGCATGTGCCCGGCAGCGAGGCGGGCGGCGTTGGACATGGCAGGCGCGGGAGCGGCGGATTTCACGGCGTTGGAGGGTGCGGCTTTGGCCACGCGAGCCGTGCGGACGGCAGGCTTGGGCGAAGCGGGTTGTGCCGATTGAGGGCTCGGCAAATCTTGGATTTCCGGCAGCGGTGCAGCCTCGGCCAGTGTCGGCATCTCGCGTGGTGTGGGGAGGGATTCCGGCATAGGCGCAGGGTCTTGCGGTGGCGTGGGAGCTGCAAGTTCCTCTTCGCCGACGGTGATTTCCTCCATCCGCAGCGCGACTTCCGCAGGGACGGTGGCGCTGGGTTTTTGCCAATCCGGGACGAGCAAACCCACCACGCCAACGCTGGCGACGCTCAACCATGCCGCGAAGGTCGCGATGTTGAGGGTATGGGAAATGGCATCCATTTTCAGCGGCCAGAATCATTCTCCAATCCGGGTGGCGGATCCTTAACGGTGAGGATGAATATTAGAATCACAAAGCGACTGCAAGCGTCTCGAATCTCCGGATTCTGTCAAGCGGCGCGGGAGAACAACATGCGGTCGTTGCAGAGAGCTAGGGAGAAAGTTTCGGCAGGGTTGCTTGCCAGCGACTAGTCAATGATTTCCATTTCCGTCGAGGCGACCATTTTCCGATCCGGCATCCGGCCCGGTGGCTTTTTGCCCTGGGGATTTGATTTGAGCCGGGTTCCGCAGGAGGTGGCGCAGAAAGAGGCTCGCACAGACCGAGGCAAGCGTCGCGCAAATCAGGAGAATGGTGTCGAGATTCATCGGAGGGAATTGCGGACGGACCTGCCAGGCGGAGGAATAATATTGACCTGAGATGCAATCCACAGGGGTTTTTGGCACTCACCCAGCCCGGCAAATCCGCCACGCGGTTGTCAATCTGAGCGCTTGCGTCAAAATTGACTAGTACCCAAATGCGGGGTGTTGAAGAGAAGTCGCCAATTTAATGCTCCGTCTTTCCTGCTGCATTTTTCCCGACTCAGGTATCTCCGCCGTCGCCTTGGGTGAAGCGGGCAATGAGTTCGGCTTGGGAGTGGACCTTGAAATGTTTGAAAATGACCTTGGAGTAGCCGTGGATGGTATTGACGCTGAGGCCAAGGTGAGTGGCGATTTTTTTCCGGTTCCAGCCCTCGCAGAGGAGATTGAGAACGGTGCGGTGACGAGGGTAGAGCAAGGTGATTTCCTGGGTTTCCTTATCGGGAAAGGCGGTGAAATGCAGCCATGGGACTTCACTGAGGAGGATGTGGGTGATACGAGCCTCGCGTTCGTTGAAATGAGGTTGGCCGAGTTCCCGATAGACGCCGATCGCACTGGCGCCGCCGCCTGTCATCGGGCGGACGGAGCTCATGATCGTACCGATATTCGCGCGTTTCCAAAACGGGAAGGCCTCGGAATTTTCCAATAAACATCCGGGATCCATTTGGCGTAAAGTGCGGGTGATGTGGGAGCCAATTTCCCGAAGCTCGGTGGAGGAGCCGCGGCTGACCGCTTCCATACTGGGGTGGTTCATCGCTTCCAAGTAGTGGCTGAAATGCTCGTCATCCCAGCCGCCGTGTTCGAAGCCGATAAACGACGGGGGCTTCTCAGGATCTAGCTCACACATGCACCACACCCAAGTGGAAGCGTGGATCAACTCGCAAAGACCCGTCATGAGCAAGCGCCGTTTGTCAGTGATGTTACCGGCGGACGCGATGACGTCTCCCAGAAGTCGCACCATCTGGCGGACATCCTGCTCGGTGAGCGGTGAATTTTGGATGCTGGCCATACGACTGGTTAGCTGTTACTGATAGATGATAGAAATAGCAAGATTATTCGCAAGCGACTGCGCGATAAATATCTACGATCCATGATGGACGTTTGGTCCGGGATGGCCAACATCCGCGCCGTTTCATGTCCGCACTCCTCTCCGCCAACGAAATCCGCCTGTCCTACGGTTACCAAACTCTGTTGGATGGCGTCACGCTCGCCGTGTCCTCGGGGGAAAAAACCGGTATGGTCGGGCGCAATGGTTGTGGGAAAACTTCGCTCTTAAAAATCCTGACTGGCCAGCAAATGGCGGACTCCGGGGAAATTTCTCTCCGCCGGGCGCTGCGGGTGGGCTATTTGCCGCAGGAATTCGAGTTGGATGGAGACCTTACGGTGCAGGAAAATATCGCTGCCGGGGCTGCGGATATTGTCGAAGCGATCCGCCGTTATGAGCATGGCGAAGGAAGCGATGCGGAACTCAATGACCTGCTCCATCTCATCGATCACGCCGACGGCTGGAATCTCGACGTGCGGATCAAGGCGGCTTCGACCGCGCTGGGGACGCCGCCGTTAGATTCGATCGTCGGGCCTCTATCCGGTGGGGAAAAACGCCGGGTCGCGCTGTGTCGGGCGCTCGCCTGCCAGCCGGATTTATTGTTGTTAGATGAGCCAACGAACCATCTTGATGCCGAGTCGATCCGCTGGTTAGAGGATTATTTGAAGGGCTTTCCCGGGGCGGTGATTTTCGTGACGCACGATCGTTATTTCCTGGATGTGATTGCCACGCGGATCATTGAAATCGATCAGGGACGCGCGTTTTCGCATCCGGGGAATTATACGGCGTTTCTCGAATCCAAGGCCATCCGCCAGCAAATCGCCAGCCAGACCGAGCGACGGCGGCAGCGGTTTTTGCGCGAGGAACTGGAGTGGGTGCGTGCCGGCGTGAAAGCGCGTGGGACCAAACAACGGACCCGGCTCGACAAATTTTACGAGATCGAAGGCATGGAAGCACCGCCCGAGGAGCGCGAGATGGATTTGCTCATTCCGCCGCCGCCGGACTTGGGAAATATCGTCGTCGAGCTGGAAGGCGCGGGTGTGAACGTCGGTTCGGAAAAATCGCCGCGCTGGTTGTTCCGCAATCTAACACTCAGCCTGCGGCCCGGCCAATGCACTGGCATCGTCGGCAGAAATGGCGTGGGGAAAACGACCTTGCTCAAGCTCTGCCTCGGCCAACTCGAGCCGAGCGAAGGCACGGCGGTGACCGGCAAGCGGGTGAAGGTAAACTACATCGACCAAACGCGGATGCAGCTCGACGGCACGGGCTCGCTGTTGGATGAGATTTCCGACGGCAACGAGAAGCTGATGTTCGGTAATCAACCGTTAGGTGCACGGAATTATCTGCGGCGTTTCCTGTTTGACGACAAGCGGATCAACGAGCGGGTCGATCTTCTATCAGGTGGCGAGCGGGCGCGGCTGATGCTGGCGAAGGTATTGAAAAATGGCGGCAACGTCATCGTGCTGGACGAACCGACCAATGACTTGGATCTGCCCTCGTTGCGGATGTTAGAAGAAGCGCTCGCGGCGTTCGACGGCTCGGTGATCGTGGTTTCCCATGACCGCTATTTTCTGGATAGAATCTGCGACCAGATCATCGCCTTCGAGGACAACGGCATTATGGTGCAGGCGGGAAATTACTCTTACTATCTGGAAAAGCGTCAGGCCCGCGAGGCGGCCGAACGCATTCAGGCACAGGCCGCTGCTAGAGATGCGGCGGCCCGGCAAAAGGCGGCGACACCTGCGGTGAAGAAAGGCCGCAAGCTGACCTTTGCCGAGAAGAACGAGCTGGAAGGCATGGAGACCGCAATCCTCACCATCGAGCAGGAAGCGGAGGGTCTCGAGGCGCTCTTGCACGATCCGGATTTTCAAGCTAAGCGATTTGCGGAAATTCCGGAAATGGTGGAAAAACTTGATGCATTGAAGGCAAAGGTGGCCCGACTGTACACCCGCTGGGAGGAGTTGGAGGACTTGGGTAGTAAGGCAGGTTGAGACGTGGCGGCGGTTTTCAACCGCCATGCCAATCAGCTCGGGCTTGGCGGTTTTCAACCGCCGCCACGGAAATGCTCCCATCCGCCAGTTAGAGAATCTCCCTCGCCGATCCTAACAAGCTCGCCGATGCGAGTGAGGGGAAGTTCGGGAAACGGCCAAGATGCCAAAAGATCTGCCACGAGTTCGGCATCGAGGGTGAACAGGATTTCATAATCCTCGCCATCGCCCAAAGCTTGGGCGGCATTGCATCCGGCGGTGATTGGCAGCGAGGTTTCATCGATGACGAAGCCACAGCCGGAAGCGGCGGCGAGGCGCGGGAGATCTTTCGCGATGCCATCGGATAGATCCATCATGGCGGTGGGCTTGAAATTGGCGACGAGCCAGTTTGTCTCGTGAAGGCGCGGCGTGAAAGCGAGGTGTTTGGCATGGATCGAACCGCCGAGCCGACTGGTGACTAACAGAACATTGCCCGCGTGTGCGGTGGAACGCCGGACGAGATGCGCGCGAATGACACGGCCTGTGGCGGCGATCGAAATGACGGACGCCGAGCCAGTCGGGACGCCGGTGGTTTCGCCACCTGCGAGATAGCCGCCAAATTTTTCCAGACAATCGCCAATGCCGCGATAGAGATCCTCAACCCAAGCGACTGACGTTTCCGGAGCTAGGGCGAGCGTGACTAGGAAATGCCTAGGACATCCGCCCATGGCAGCGAAGTCAGAGACCACGCGGGCAGCGGCCTTCCAGCCGACGGCACGGGCGGGTGTGGCTGATAGAAAGTGGACATGCTCGACGAGAGCGTCGGTTTTCAAGAGCTGCAGGAAATCGCCACCATCGTCGATGACCGCGCAATCATCGCCAGGCCCGGCGGCGGGATCGGGATCCCGTGGCACGAGGCGGACGAGGCGTTCGATCAGGGCGTCCTCGCCGATGTCGCGGAGCGTTTTCACGATGCGCCATCGAGCGGGAGATGGTAATGTCGGGCGATCATCTGGATAAGCACGGTTGCGCCGTTGAAGCAGAAATGCACACCCATGGGTGCCCACAGCGAGCCGGTTTTTTCGTAAATGAGCACCAGCACACAGCCAAAAATGAACAAGGGAAAGAGCGCGGCAATGCTGCCATGGGCCGCGGCGAAAATGAGCGCTGAGCAAATGCAGGCGATCCACGGCCCGGCAAATTTTTTCCCGGCGGGATACAGATAGCCGCGGAACACCATTTCCTCGCAGATCGGGGCGGCGATCACGGCGGCGAAGGCCATCAGTCCCAGGACAGTGGGATCATTGGCTTTTTGCAGGACCTTGACCGTGTCTTGGACGGCCTCAACGCCGAAGGACTCAATCCACTTCATGTATCCTGCCGCTTGAAGCGCTCCAAAAAATAGCCACATGGTGAGCACGACTCCGGGCGCGATCAGGAAAATCCAATACCAGCCCCGCCACTTCAAACCAAGCCACTCGACCGGGCGGACGCGCGCGATGACAAAGGCGAGGACGATCCCAGCACTGATGAACTGGAAGGCGATGGACTGAATGAGGACAGAGGGAATCAACATCAACTCCTCTTTGCCGGGCATCCGGATGGACTGGATAACGAGACCGAAAAAGACGACAAAGACGAAGCCCAAGCCGAGCAAATCGAAACGGTTATAGAACCAAGTGGGGACTCGTCCGACCGGAAGCGGGGGCGGTCCGAATTCCACGGGGGGCTGATAGAGTGCATTTCCATCGTTATCAACGGGGGCATCCACGGATAGGGCGACAGTTTTTCTCCTAGCGAACTTCCGGGCGATGGCCGCCACGGCGAAGATGCCGAGGGCGGTGCAGAATGCGGTGGTGATGGCGAATTCCGTGGGGTCTGGCATGTCGATGAGCTTCGCGGGAACCCTGCGTCGTCGCGCTCAAAGCCGCCAGTGGAAAAATTCATCGTTTCACCAAGGTGATAATTTATAAAAAATGATAATCAAGGATGTCTTGCTAATTGAGAATTTTTTAGAAAAGCTTGCGAGTCATCAAGAAAATCTCGGCAGCTACGATCCCGCCCGGAAACCCCTACCGCATCATTTTGCGCCGGGATTATCCTGAGCCGTTCATTGCCTTATTAGCATTCATTCTGGGCATCTGGTTGTGGGATCACTATACCGGCAAAGAGGTGGGCTATGCGCCAGAGACGGAGGAGATCGCCTTGGTGAAAATCGACCGCGATCTACGGCTGGCCGAGACGATGGCGGATGATCCGCCATGGTTGAAATGGCTGGCCGGGGTGGATGATCCGGTGGTGGCTCGGCGTGCGGCCTTGAATGTTTTGGGGAAACTGGCAAAAGCAAAATCCATTTCCGCGCAGGGCTTGGAGGCCTTCGCCATCGTCAAGTCAGAACAAGAAAGGGTGCCGATGCAGGACACGCTCGGGCAAGTTTTGCAGGGGCGGATGATCTCGGATTTTCAGGAAACCTCGCGGTTGCTGGCCAATCACCGGGGCACTTGGTGGCACGCGAAATTGATTGATGACTGGGAGCAAAATGCGCCACCTGCGGCGCATTGGCGTCAGAGTTACGGGCAGGATAACTTGCAGTTGAAGACCCGGGTGGTGGTCGCAAGAACGCTAGTCTGGTTGCTCGGACTGGTCGGTATTGCTTTCATTCCTCATGCCTTGCGCTGTATGAAAGCCGGTCTTTCCAATCACCCTAAAGGTTACGGCGGAGCATGGCCTATCTCGCTCGGTTTGGTGGTTTTCCTCGTCGCCACGCTGGCATGGATCGGCTTCACGATGACGCTGGAAGTGGGTATCGACAGCTTGCCGGGGCTGCATCCCGCGGTGGGGATTTTTCTGGATTCCGCCGCTCGAATGCTGCCGTCTCTGATCGCGCTGGGACTAATTTTTCGCCGTCCCAGCCATGCGGTCCGGGTGATGGGAATGAACCGACCGGTCGCGGTGAGAGCACTCTTTGGCATATTTTCGCTGTTGATGATCATCGATCTTGGATTACAGCGGACGCTCGGTGCGGGATCGAACGAGCCGGGCGGTGGCCTGAATGCGGGGGATGCCGGGCTGTGGGGGCTGGCCTTCGCGGTGATTTCCGCCTGCATACTCGGCCCGCTCGCCGAAGAAATTCTTTACCGTGGGGTCTTGTTCCGCGCGTGCCGCAACCGGATCGGGGTCATTGCGGCGGCGTTGGTGTCATCGGCGGTATTTGCAACGCTGCATTTTTATGATGGCTACGGCTTGGTGAGTGTGGGGATTTTTGGTTTTTCCTGCGCACTGCTCTATGCTGGAACCGGCTCGCTGACCACGGTCGTTGCGCTCCACATGCTCTATAATACCGCGATCAAGCTGCCCGAGTGGTTCATTTATCACGCGCCATTCCGTGGGTGAAAACGGCTCGGTTGTGGCGATTGGTGCTCTCGGGGATAACCGTGTTGCGGATCATTAGTCTTGAAATACGAGGTTTACGAAGATTAGTATCACCTGTATGCTAGCGCCTTTGTTTTGCCCTTCCTCATGAGTGATTCTCACTTACATTCCGGCTTTGTCGCGCCGAGTCCAGCCGATCTGGCCCCCTTGTTTCCGGGCTATGAAATCCAAGGCCTCATCGCTACCGGCGGTATGGGTGCGGTTTATTATGCGGTGCAAAAGTCTTTGGACCGGACGGTGGCGCTGAAAATCCTGCCCATGGAATTCAGCAAGGACGCGGCGTTCTGTGCGAGCTTTGAGGCGGAGGCCAAGGCGATGGCCCGCCTGAACCACCCGAATCTCATCAGCGTTTTCGATTTCGGCGAAGTACAGGGCATGCTCTTCATCATCATGGAGTTCGTCGCCGGCAAGTCGATCTATCACTCTGCCCACGGCATCGCGATCGCCCCTGCGGAGGTCGCCCGCCTCGTCATCGGCATCTGCAACGGTCTCGCCCACGCCCACGAAAACGGTATCCTTCACCGCGACATCAAGCCGTCTAACATTTTGCTAGATCAACACGCCCAGCCCAAGATCGGCGATTTCGGTTTGGCACGGCCCATCGAGCGGAAAATCGAGGTCGGAGAGGAAATTTTCGGAACGCCTCATTATACCGCACCCGAGGTGGTCGATTCCCCGCACTCGGTGGACTATCGAGCCGACATTTTTTCCGTCGGAGTCCTGCTTCACGAACTATTGACCGGGAAACTCCCCGCCACGGATCCACGGCCAGCCTCTACGATCGTCCCCTGCGATCCCCGCTTCGACACGATCATCCGGCGCGCTACTCAGCCCATACCGGCCGCCCGCTACTCCAGCGCTAAGGAGATGGCGTCCGATTTACAGGTGATCGCCACATCGATGGGAAAAGGCCCGAGGGTTGCGTCAATTACCCCTAATTTGCCCTCCCCCGAACGGAGGCGCGCAGAAAACCTGCCAAAAATTCCTAGAACGACCCCTATCAACGGCCCCCGCCGGGTGCAAACCGTTCGCCGCCCCCCCCCGGCCAAGGTCAATAACTCATCGCCCATCCCGATGATCGTCGTGCTGTTGATCGTGGCTGGCGGAGTCATCGCCGCGTATTCCTACTATCGTAAGTTGCAACCTACCAAACAGGTGATGCCGATCGTGATTCTTCCGCAGATCAAGCCCCCCCCCAAGCCAGCCTTTACGCCCAAGGATCAGCACAAGGAACCGCCCCCGATCGTCGCCCCGGAACCGGATCATTCTCCAACCAACCCGCCGCACGATCCGGGCGTCAAACCGGATTTAAAGCGTGACGAGGATTCCAATCATGGCGATCCAATCGCTGACCAAGCAGCACCTAAATCCGACGTCACCGAGTTTTTTGCACGGGCCAAAAAGATCATGCAAGACCGCGCTAAACCCACGAGTCTCGCCTATCGCACGAACCTTACTAACAATTTTGCCGACTTTGAAATCGCCCTCAACCGCCAACTTCGCAAAATGAAATCCAACGGCCCTTCCGTGAATCGTGACTTGGATGTCGCGGTCGAAAGTTTGAGGAATGACAGTGGAAGAATTCCCGATGCGCTCCGGGGAAAACTCGACATGGTGGATAATGCTGATGCCATCCGTGAGGAATATCATGCGAAAGAAATTGGTATTGACGACCAGTACCATCAGGATCTCTCCAAGCTGGCTCCCATCTATATCCTAGGTCTCGAAAAACAGATTGAGCGACTGAAGGCGGACAATGACACGGGAGCCATCGCGCTCATCCAGAGTGAAATCGTGCAAACCAAAGAATCCCCGGAGTATTTTCCCAGCCTCTTGTTGAGTGCTGACTAGACCGTGGGTATTCCGCCTGAAATTCTGCGGATATTTCTACCCGCATATCACACTTCCACTGGCGGACGGAAAGTTTCCGCTTACCATCGGGCGTGCCGAAAATTGACAAGAAATCCGCCTCCCACGCTCCCCGACCCGCGATCCTACTCCGCGGCTGCCACCAACACAATCTTCAGGGCTTCGATCTCGAGATCCCCCTCAACAGGCTCACCGTTGTCACCGGGCCGTCCGGCTCCGGGAAATCCTCGCTCGCCTTCCACACGCTCTATGCCGAGGGGCAGCGGCGCTACGTCGAGACGTTTTCCCCTTACGTCCGGCAATTTTTCGACCGCATGGACAAGCCTGCCGTCGATCACATCGAGGGCATCCCGCCTGCCATCGCCATCGAGCAAAAAAACCACGTCCGCACCACCCGTTCCACCGTCGGCACGCTAACTGAAATCAACGACTACCTCAAGCTCCTTTTCGCCCGCCTCGGCATCGGCTACGATCCGAAAACTGGCGACCCCATTCAGCCCGACACCCCCGACTCCGCCGCCACTTGGGCCACTTCAAATCTATCAACGCAGCCCGTTCTTATCACATTCCCCATTCCCGTTCCCGCCAACGCGAAAAGCGCGGAATTTTTCCCTTTTCTCAATGCCCAAGGCTACCTCCGCATTCTCATCAACGGTGAAATCATCCGCACCGACGACGTGGCGGCGGATTCCATCCGCCAAGCCAAATTTCCGCCTGTCATCCAAGTCATCCAAGATCGCCTAACTCTAACGCCCGAAAACTACTCCCGCCTCCTCGAAGCCCTCGAAGCCGCCTTCACCCTCGGCAAAGGCCACGCGACCGTGAAAGGTGTGGAAGTGGCTGGAGTGTCTCGCTCCAAACCATTGACGGAGCATCTTGCTCTGTCCCGTGCGTTCAGCACCACTTGGACCAACCCCAAAACCGGCTTCACCCTCCGCCCACCCACTCCGGCCCTCTTCTCCTTCAATTCGCCGTTAGGTGCCTGCCCGAAATGCCGGGGCTTCGGCCGCGTCATCGGCATCGACCTCGAAAAAGCCGTCCCCGACCCATCTCTATCCATCGCCCAAGGAGCCATCAAACCCTTCCAAGGCGAGCGTGGCGACGAGTGCCTGCGCGATCTCGTTAGGAATTGCAACGAGCGTGACATCGACACCAAGATCCCCTTCGAAGATCTATCAGCAGCCGAACAAGAATGGATCTACTATGGAGATCGTAAGTCCGCGAATCTCACTGCCGACGAGCTCGAAGCGCTCTGGCAATCGGGTGATTGGTATGGCGTCAAAGGCTTCTTCGACTGGCTCGAAACCAAGGCCTACAAGATGCAGGTCCGCATCTTTCTCTCCCGCTACCGCTCCTACACCACCTGTGACGCCTGTCGTGGCAAGCGCCTCCAGCCCGAATCCCTCTGCTTCAAGGTAAATGGCAAATCCCTCCCCGATCTCTGGTCGCTCTCCCTCTCCGATCTCCTCCCTTGGTTCACAAATCTCAAATCTCTAATCTCTAATCGTCCGTCCGATCCCACCCTTGATCTCGTCCTAACGGAAATTACTTCCCGCCTCGGCTACCTCGATCAAGTCGGCCTCGGCTACCTGACCCTTGATCGCCAGACACGGACCCTATCCGGTGGCGAGGTCGAACGCGTGAATCTAACTACCTGCCTCGGTGCCTCCCTAACTGGCACTCTTTTCGTCCTCGACGAACCCACCGTCGGCCTCCATCCTCGCGACATCGACCGCCTCGTCGGCGTCATGCACGGGCTCCGCGACAAGGGCAACACCCTCGTCGTCGTCGAGCACGAGCAAACCGTCATGCAAGCCGCCGACCACCTCGTCGATCTCGGCCCCGGCGCAGGCTCCTACGGCGGCACCTTAATCTATCAAGGCCCGCCCTCAAGGAGCATGGGCGTCTCGCCCACGAGTAAAAAATCAAAAATCAAAAATCAAAAATCCTCAATCGGCACTCTCCCGTGGCTTGATGGCACGAAATCCATCGCCATCCCCACCACCCGCCGCAAGCCCACCAAAGCCATCCTCTCCATCAGAGGAGCCACCCGTCACAATCTCAAAAAACTCGATGTCGATCTCCCACTCGGTCTCTTCACCGTTCTAACTGGCGTCTCCGGTTCCGGAAAATCCACCTTCGCGCACGATGTCCTCTACCTCAATCTCGCCCGCAAACTCGGCCAGCAAGCGGATGGCGAGGCAGCCCCGCTCAAGGGCCTCAACGGCTCGCAGCACCTGAGCGGTGTCGAACTCGTCGATCAAACCGCCGTCGCTCGCACCCCGCGTTCCACGCCCGCCGTTTTCCTTGGAGCCTTCGATCCCATCCGCCAGCTCTTCGCCTGCACTCCCGAGGCCAAGGCCCGCGATCTCAACACCGGCTTCTTCTCTTTCAATTCCGGTGCAGGCCGCTGCGACCGCTGTGCTGGCAATGGTTTTGAAAAAGTCGAAATGCAGTTCCTCTCCGACCTCTACGTCACCTGCCCGGACTGCAACGGCAAACGCTACAAATCCTCCACCCTGGAACTCCTCTATCGCGGAAAATCCGTAGATGATATTCTCAATCTAACCGTCGCTGACGCCATCGCCTTCTACGCGGTAACCACCGGCATCCCCGTGGCCCACGCCAAGCGTCACCAACAAATCATCAAGCTCCTCGCCCCCCTTGCCGAGGTCGGCCTTGGCTACCTCAAGCTCGGCCAACCCCTCAACACCCTCTCCGGCGGCGAGGCCCAACGCCTCAAACTCTGCCAACTCCTCGCTTCATCTTCCACTCCGCACTCCTCACTCCGCGTTCCGCACTCGAAACTCCTCATCCTCGACGAACCCACCACTGGCCTCCATTTCTCCGATATCGAAAACCTGTTATCCGTTTTCCAAAAACTCGTCGCTTCTGGCCATTCCCTCCTCGTTATCGAACACAATCTCGACGTCATCAAATCCGCCGATTGGATCCTCGACCTCGGCCCCGAAGCCGGCCAACACGGTGGCCAGTTAGTCGCTCAAGGCCCGCCCGAAGCCGTCGCCAAACTCAACACCCCCACCGCCCATTTCCTCAAACAAGCTCTGGGTCTCTCCCCTTCTTCCCCTTCCTATCAACCATCAACTCTCAACTCTCAACTCTCTTCAAACCGCATCACCCTCCGCGGTGCCCGCCACCACAATCTGAAGAACATCTCCCTCGACATCCCGCGCGACCAGCTCGTCGTGATCTCCGGTCTATCAGGTTCCGGCAAGTCCACTCTGGCCTTTGACATCCTCTTCGCCGAGGGCCAGCGCCGCTTCCTCGACTCGATGTCCGCATACGCCCGCCAGTTCGCCGAGCAGTTAGAAAAACCCGAGATCGACCAACTCCAAGGCCTCCCGCCCACCGTCGCCATCGAGCAACGCATCTCCCAAGGCGGCGGAAAATCCACCGTCGCCACCGTGACCGAACTCTGGAATTTCATCCGCCTGCTCTATTCAAAACTTGGCACCCTCCATTGCCCGGACTGCCACGTCCCGGTCGAGCGCCAGTCCCTATCAGCCATCGAGAACACCATCCGCGCCCATCTCAAAACCGGACCCGTCACCCTCCTCGCCCCGATCATCCGGGGCAAAAAAGGCTACCACAACGAGATCGCCGAGTGGGCACTCAAACAAGGCTTCACCCGCCTGTTAGTTGATAAGCAATTCAAGGACGCCGAGGGCTTCACCCGCCTCGAACGTTTCAAGGAACACGACATCGACGTGGTCGTGTGGGATTCAAGGAGTGTGGGCGTCTCGCCCACAAGTCTGAAAAAGCCCCAAGTCACCAAATCTACAATCCACGATCTTCAACCCTCCATCGAACGCGCCCTCGAAATCGGCAAAGGTCTTATCAAGCTCCACACCGCCGACAAAAAATTCATCCTCCTCTCCACGAAATCGAGTTGTCCATCCTGCAACAAATCCTTCGAGGAACTCGATCCCCGCCTCTTCTCCTTCAACTCCCCGCACGGCTGGTGCCTCGAATGCCGGGGTCACGGCCGCGTCCCCAAACGCCGCCAGCACCTCGACACCTCCCGTTTCGATTCCGTCCTAGCTGCCGAGCTCGATGCCGACCGCGCCATCGACCGCATGGACGACATCGAGCTGATCGAGTGCCCCGCCTGCCACGGCTCCCGCCTCAACCCCACCGCCTCCGCCGTAAGGCTGCAAGGGAGTTCCAAAGGAGCGACAAGTGGCTGGGGCGTCCCGCCCCAGACCGTGAAAGGAGCGTCTCGCTCCGACTCCTCCACCGCCATTTCCGACCTCGGCAATCTCTCCATCGACGCCGCATCCAACCATTTTCAAAACCTATCCTTCCCCGCTGATCGCGCTACCCTCATCGCCCGCGACATCCTCCCCGAGATCCGTCAGCGCCTCGCATTTCTCCAGGAAGTCGGTCTCGGCTACCTCCAACTCGACCGCTCCGGCAACACTCTATCAGGCGGCGAATCCCAACGCATCCGCCTCGCCGCCCAACTCGGTTCCAACCTGCGCGGCGTGCTCTACGTTCTGGACGAACCCACCATCGGCCTCCACCCCCGCGACAATGCTGCGCTGCTCAAAACCCTCATCGCCCTCCGCGATCAGGGAAATTCCCTCATCATCGTCGAGCACGACGAAGACACCATCGCCGCAGCGGATCACCTCATCGACCTCGGCCCCGGAGCCGGTCGCCTCGGCGGCGAAATCGTCTATCAAGGCAAACCACCCTCAAGGAGCGTGGGCGTCTCGCCCACGAGTAAAAAGTCTGCTGCCAAGCTCGCAAACTCTCCCACCTACCGCGCCCTGTCCGCCATCATCACCCATCCCATCCGTGGTAAGCGTCGTCCTGTTCGCAAAGACCACCCGTTTTTAACGATCGCCGACTGCCACGCTAATAACCTAAAACACATCGACGCTGCCATCCCGCTCAGCCGCCTCACCGTGCTAACAGGAATTTCCGGTTCCGGGAAATCTTCGCTCATGCACTCCTGCGTGGCAGCGGTTTTCAACCGCCAGCCCAAGTTAACGAAGCCTTACTCCAAAACCAGCGGCGAGAAACAAATCAAAGCTTGCTACGAAGTCGATCAATCCCCCATCGGCAAAACTTCCCGCTCCTGCCCCGCCACCTACGTCAAAGTTTTCGACCACATCCGCGCCCTTTTCGCCCAGCTTCCCGAGGCCCGCATGAGAGGCTTCGACGCCTCGCGATTTTCCTTCAACACCGACAACGGCCGCTGCCCCGAGTGCAAGGGCAACGGGCGAGTGAAACTGGAAATGGATTTCCTCCCCTCCACCTGGGTCCATTGCGAGTCGTGCAACGGCCAGCGCTACAACCCCGCCACCTTGGACGTCACCTTCCGCCAGAAAAACATCGGTCAGGTGTTAGCCATGACCATCGACGAGGCATCTGCATTTTTCGAGTCCCAGCCGCGCATTTCTCACCCGCTCAAGCTCATGGTGGACACCGGTCTTGGCTACCTTCAGCTTGGCCAACCTTCGCCCACTCTATCAGGCGGTGAGGCCCAACGCATCAAGCTCGTTTCCGAACTCACCAAAGGCCGCGGCACCAAGGCCACTCTCAACAATGCCGCGCTCAGCCAGCGCAACCTCTATCTAATTGAGGAACCCACCGTCGGCCTCCACCTGGAGGACGTCCAACGCCTCATCGACGTCCTCCACCGCCTCGTCGATGAAGGCCACACCGTCGTCGTCATCGAGCACCACATGGCCGTCGCCGCCGAAGCGGATTGGATCCTCGACCTCGGTCCCGAGGCAGGCGACGGCGGCGGCCAGATTATCGCTCAAGGCCCGCCCGAAAAAATCGTGAAGTCACTGACCTCCCGCACCGCCCCGTTCCTGAAAACAGCACTCACGAAATGAGCCGATTTTTCAGGCGATTGATCGGGAACGCTGCACCGCCCGGCGAGAAAGATTCCGAATCTGATGACGGCGACCGTAACGGCGATGATGGCTAAATTGGATTTCATAATGTCTGGAATGCTTGGCCGCGTCTCAGAACATTGTAATTATCTCCGATAAATGAGGGGGCGCTGTGAACTGTCGCCTGCGGGAGCTAGCGAGCTGGATGCGCTTTGACGCGTTGCCAATTTTCAATATCGCATGAAGGTTGCAATTTCGTAAAATCTCGCCTAACTCCGCCGCGTCCTACGCGTCCAATCCATGAACCAGTTCCGAATCGCCGCCCGCCTTACCGCCGCCATCGCCACGCTATTCCTCGCGAACTGCGCCAACCAAACCCCGGCCACCACCAAGGATGGCAAACCAGTGAATCGCTATCCAGCGGGCACCTACGACCATTTTAAGGCGGAGCCACATTACCCGAAAACCTATGACGTATGGAAAAACGAGGAACTCCTCTCGCGCACCAATGCGTCCAACTCCTCAATCAAGGTGAATCTCGCCCTCCAGCGCGCCTATCTCTATAATGGCGATGAAATCGCCATGGATTACCCGATCTGCTCCGGCATTCCCGCACGGCCCACGCCGGTTGGCACGTTCTACATTCTCGAAAAAGTGGTGGACAAGAAATCTAACAAATATGGCAAATTTATCGATGAATCAGGCGATGTCGTGAACGGCAACGCGGACATGGGTATCGATCCGGTGCCGGAAGGTTGCCATTTCGAGGGTGCCTCCATGCGCTATTGGATGCGCCTGACCAATGATGGCGTTGGCCATCACATCGGGCTCCTGCCAAAGAGCCACCGCCCCGCTTCACATGCCTGCGTCCGCGGCCCGAGCGCGATCATGCCCATCATCTATTCGAAGGTGAAAGAAGGCACGCGGGTCACTATCGAGTGATTGCTTTGGTGCAACAACTCACCGCTTACCCGGTGCGGTGGGGGACTGGCGCTTAGAAAAATTTCCTTCCACCAAGCCCTCACCCGCTACCCTCACATCCTAGCCTCGGGGCTACTGGTCCTCTTCCTTGACGAATTTCTTGTGACCGTCCTTCTTCATATCCTTGAGCGTCGCGAGAATCTTGGCAACCTCATCCGTTTTTCCCGCCATGAATGCTTCCTCGACTTCGCAAAGTGAGATATAGGCCTTGCCGATCATTTTGTGGTAAGCCACCAGCGCCTTGGCCTTTTCCGCCCCTTCTGGCATCTCCTTGAGTAAGGCCGGCACTTCCAGCGCCGCCTTCAACGCCGCCTCTTGAGCATCGCGCGCCTCCTTGGCACCTTTCACCGGATCAGTCTCCTTGCTGATCAGCTTGAGCGCGTCCTTCATCGCTTCCATTTGCTTGCCGAGGGGCGTCTGGTCCTTTTCTTCGGCGCCTCTAACAGGCATTAACATCAGCCCAGCCGCACAACTTAGTAAAAATATTGATTTCTTCATGCGCCACGAATACGATCGAAATCCTGCGGTCTTTCCAAGCTGGAAAATTGGCGTTTATTTTCCCCGCTTTTCCGGCATCTTCCAGCGCTTGCAATTCAAATCGAAATGGCTGCGTCGGATCATCCGCTCCTTGTTAGCAGGCGGACTGGTATTGCTGTTAGACTGGTTCGTCCTGCCCTTCGCCATTTCCCTGCCCTCTGGATTATTGGAAAATCCGCCAGCCTCGCCAGTTTTTCTCGACCGCTACGGCACTCCGATGCTCCACTTGGTACTGCCCGACTCGTCGCGCGCCGCGCCGGTGGTGTTGGAGGAAATCCCCGCCGATCTCATCACCTGCACCCTCGCCGCCGAGGACAAGCGCTTCTTCCAGCACGGTGGCATCGACCTGCTCGCCACACTGCGAGCCTCCCGCGATTGCCTCGCCCGCCGCCGCATCGTTTCCGGAGCCTCCACCATCACCCAGCAGCTTGTCAAAATTTCCTCACCACCCGCCCCACGCAAGCTCCTCACCAAGCTCCGCGAGGCTCTCATCGCCCGCCGCCTTGAAATGTCTTGGTCCAAGCGCCGCATCCTGATCGCCTATCTGAACCGCCTCGACTACGGAAATCTCCGTACCGGCACTGCCGAGGCTGCCCGTTTCTATTTCCAAAAACCCCTAGCCGACCTCTCCCTTGCCGAGTGCGCCACCCTCGCCGGGCTCCCCCAAGCGCCGACCCGCTTCAATCCTATCACCCACCCCGCCCGCGCCATCAGTCGCCGCGACACCGTGCTCAAGCGGCTCGCCGCCATGGGAAATCTGAATCCAGCCCGCCTCACCGCCGCCCTCGCCGAGCCGCTCGACCTCCGTCCACTAACAGAACCCCAGCCGGCCCCCTGGCTCGCCCGCCAAGCTGGAAGCTCATCGCTTAAAGCGGAAGTGCAAAGCACCCTCGACCTCCCGCTTCAGCGCGACCTCCAGACCATCGTCCACGAGGAAACCACCAAGCTTCGCGCCGCAAATCTCCGCCACGCCGCCGTGGTCGTCATCCACAACCCCACCGGCGAAATCCTCGCCCTCGTCTCCTCCGCCGATTGGCATGACCCGCGCGGCGGCCAGCTCAACGGTGCGCTCACCCCGCGTTCGCCCGGCTCCGCCCTCAAGCCTTTCACCTACCTGTTAGCCATCGCCCGGAACCACCGCATTCCTGCATCCATCCTCGCCGACATCCCCACCCCATTCCGCACCCCGCAGGGCCTCGATCTCCCGGAAAATTACGACCGCGCCTACCGCGGCCCCGTCACCCTCCGCACCGCCCTCGCTTGCTCGCTCAACGTCCCCGCCCTCCGCGAACTCAATGCCCTCGGCGGCCCCAGACCACTCCATCAGCTTTTGTCAAACCTCGGTCTCACTACCCTCGGCGACGATTCCTCCGTCCATGGCCTCGGCCTCACCTTGGGAAATGCCCCCGTCCGCCTGCTAGAACTCACCAACGCCTACGCCACCCTCGCTCGTCAAGGCCGCTATGTCCCGCCGGTCCTATTTCTGCCTTCAAAGCTCGATGTTGGACATTCGCTATTCGATGTTCGCAGCGCCTACCTCATCGCCGACATCCTATCGGACTCCCTCGCCCGGGCCCCCGTCTTCCAGCCCGGCGGCCCGCTCGATCTGCCATTCCGCTGCGCCGTCAAAACCGGCACCTCCTCCGATTTTCACGACAACTGGTGCCTCGGCTTCACCCCGGAATTCACCGTCGGCGTGTGGGCGGGAAATTTCGAACAGCAGCCGATGAAAGGCATCTCTGGCGTCACCGGGGCCGGACCCATCTTCCACCGAACCATGCTCCGCCTCTATGAATCTAACATTCCCACTTGGTTCGCCCGGCCACCCGACCTCGCGGACATCAGCATCGATGTTAGAAACGGCAAACTCATTCCTGCCGCCAGCGAAAATCCCCACCTCCGCTCCGACCTTGCCCCATTGGATAACCTTCCACCCGCCGCCACTCCCTCAGACTACGACGCCAATGGCAAGGCCCTGCTCGACCCCACCTACGCCGCTTGGTTTGCCAGCAAATACAACCTACGCCACCAAGATCTCGCCCTCGATCCAGTCACCCCCGCCCGCGAACCGCTCCGCATAATAAGCCCGACCGACAATACTACCTACCTCCTCGATCCGGAAATTCCCTCCGGTTCCGACCAACTTCGTCCCGTCACCAACCTCCCCGGCACCGCCCGCTGGGCCTCCGCCACTCTCCGCATCGAAGCCGCCAGCCCCGAACCCATCATCCACCTCACCCCCGGCACCCACACCCTAACCGCCACCGATCCCGCCACCGGCATCATTCACACCCTCACCCTGCGCGTGAAATCGCTGTAAGTCAGGAAAAGTAGTGAGTTTGCCACTAATTTTCTCCGAAAAAAACGCCCGGCTGCGGCATGGCAGACGGACGTTTTGGTGAAATTCGATTCAGGGATCGGCTCAGTCGAGCTTCGGCTTCCCGACGCGACGGACGGCACCAAAGCGCTTCTGGAACTTGTCGATGCGGCCCTCGGTGTCCACAAACTGGGCGAGTCCCGTGAAGAACGGATGGGAATCCGAGGTGATACCGATCGAGATCAGACTGTGTTCCACGCCATCGATGACTTCCTTTTTCTCGGAGGTCTTAGTCGAGCGGCTGATGAAACGTTTGCCGGTGGTCATGTCAACGAAGACGACCGGATTGTATTTCGGATGAAGGTCCTTTTTCATGGGAGTAAGATTGCCAACCACGTTACCGACGCGGCGGGACGCGGAGAATCGCGAAAAAAGACCGGCTGTCAAGCTGCCATCGCAGGACAATTTTTATTGTATCGGAAAAATTAGAATTTAATACTTGCAAAATAATTTATACAGTTTGTTATGACCAACCGCTTTTTTGAGTCGCTTTTGTCACGGGAGGGTGTAGCGTCACGTCGTTATGGCAATTACCACGAAACGTACCCGATTCTCACGTCGCCTTCCGGACCATGTCACCGATGAACTCTGCAATGTCCTTGCGGATAAAAAAGTGTTTGGCTTCAATGATTTGTTCGAGCGAGTTTTCGCCAACCTGAAAGTTCGCAATGCCGTCAGCGGCGGCGAAGAAATGCTCCGCCTGCGCGCTTACGAAAAGTTGCAAAACCTCGTGACCCGCGGCTTAGTCGAAAAACTCGGCAAGGAATACAAGGGTACCGCCCGCGTGCATGAGGCGTCGAGTGCCTACGCAGCCGCGCAAGATGCAGCCGCGCAAGAAGACGCTTGATCCGCCTTGGATTTTTCTGAAAACCCGCGCTGGTCAAACGGCGCGGGTTTTTTTTCTACCCATTTCCCGCGCCGGTCATTAAGACCACTTCGTCACCCCGTTGATTTATGCCGCAAGACTACCTTCCCGTTCTCTTCCAAATCCTGATCGCAATCGGTTTCGCAGTATCGACTCTCACGATGAGCGTCGTTTTCGGGAGGTCTGCCAAGCGCAACGCAATCAAGGACAGCGCCTATGAGTGCGGCATGTTGCCGATCGGTGATGGGGCACCGAGGTTCTCGGTGAAATTCTATCTGGTGGCGATGTTGTTCGTGATTTTCGACATCGAGGTCGTGTTCATGTATCCATGGGCGGTCCAATTCCGGGATCTCGTCGCGCAAGGGCCTACCGCACTGGTAAGTATGGCGGGCTTCGCGGGGATTTTGGTTTTCGCTTACGTTTACGCGTTGAAGAAAGGCGCGCTGAATTGGAAATCGTGAGGCTGCCCCGATGATTCTCCACGTCGTTTATTTCCAACTCAGGCCCGGGGTGGATACGGCTACGATCGAGGAACTCGTGCGGACGAGCCGCAGCCTTTTGTTGAAAATCCCCGAGGTGCTTGGGGTGCGATCTGGACGAAATATCAGCCCGGAATCCCAGTGGCAGTTCTATTTTTCAATCGAAGTCGATTCGCTGGAAAAACTCCGGATCACGCTGGATGACCCGTTCCATCTCAAGCTGATGGAGAAATACATCAAGCCCAGCACGGTCAACCAGTTCGCGATGGATTACGAATTGGATCCCTCGAAGGACTTGAGATATTCCTGAGGGGAATCCCGTGGAATTGGCATGAAACGGGCTTGAATTTCCGGCCTCCGGTCTGTGGCCGAATGTTCCCCCGATCCATGGTTTTTCCGATTCAAATTCCCAGCGACGCCCCTTTCAATGCGGAGCAACGTGCCTGGCTTAACGATTTCCTCTCAAAAGCCTTGGCGTCGGGAAACCAAGCCGCCGCTCCCAGCGGTCCAACCGTGCCAGTCACCGTGGTCTATGGTTCGCAAACCGGCACCGCCGAAGGCCTGGCGAAGAAGCTCGTCAAGACGCTCAAGAAGGGGAATTTCGAGCCGGAAATCCACGACATGGCCACCTACGACCGCGCGCGCTTGGCCAAGGAGCGGAATCTGCTCATCATCACCTCCACCTATGGCGATGGCGAACCGCCGGACACCGCGACGGATCTGCACGCTTGGTTGATGAGCGACGCCGCACCTCGGTTAGAAGGTGTGGCTTACTCGGTTCTCGCTCTCGGTGACAGCGGCTACCCGGATTTTTGCAAGTGCGGCATCGAGTTCGACACACGCCTGTCGGGACTCGGTGCGAATCGTATTTTTTCCCGTATCGATGTGGATGTGGACCCTGACGCGCCTTATGCCGAGTGGTCTGCCGGAGTACTGGCGAAGCTCGCGCCCGCCGGTGCGGCCATCCCCGCCAACGAGTCGGCTGTGGAGTCGGTCGAGGAAGGCTATTCCAAGAACAATCCCTACCCTGCCGCCGTGGTGGAAAACCGGAATCTGAACGGCCCGGGCGACAAGCAAACCCACCAGATCGCCCTCTCGCTCGAAGGCTCTGGATTGGTTTACGAAGTTGGCGACGCACTTGGCGTTTATCCGTTGAATCCGGTGGGCGTGGTCGATGAAATCATCGCAAATCTGCCATTCAAGGCGGGCACCGTGCCAGCCCCGGACGGCAGCGAGGTTGCACTGCGTGACGCATTGATCCAGCACTACGACATCGGCTCGCTCAATAAGTCGATCATTCAGAAATGGCAGGCGAAAAGTGGCTCGCCCTTCCTCCGCTCGCTCGTCGCGGCGGATGACAAAAAGGCGTATGACGAATTTTGTTGGGGCAGGGAATTGATCGACCTCGTCATCGACCATCCGGCTGATTTTTCCGATGGGGAGGACTTCCTTTCCGTCCTCAAAAAACTCCAACCCCGTCTCTACTCCATTGCCTCCAGCCCACGAGCGCATCCCGGCGAGGTCCATCTTTGCGTCGGCATCGTCCGCTACCACAGCTACGGTCGGGATCGCGGGGGCATCTGCTCGACTTTTCTAGCGGATCGAGTCACGGGTGACGTGAAACCCCGCGTTTATATCCATGGCAACAACGCCTTCCGGCTGCCTGCTGATGGCGATACCGACGTCATCATGGTCGGTCCCGGCACTGGCATCGCGCCGTTCCGGGCCTTTCTCGAAGAACGCAAGGCGACGGCGGCCAAGGGCAAGAACTGGCTGTTTTTTGGCAACCCGCATCAGGCCACCGATTTTCTTTATCAGAATGAGATTGAGGGTTACATCGCTGACGGCACGCTTGCCAAGTTCGATGTCGCATGGTCACGGGACCAGAAGGAAAAGCTCTACGTCCAGCATCTCATGTTGCAAAATGGTGCAGAGCTCTGGTCTTGGCTGAACGACGGAGCCGCCTTCTACGTCTGCGGCGACGCCTCGCGAATGGCCAAGGATGTGGACCAAGCCTTGCACAAAGTGGCCGAAGCGCACGGCAAACTAACTGCCGAGGATGCCGCTGCTTTTATTTCCAAGATGAAGAAGGAGAAGCGCTATCAGCGGGATGTCTATTGATGGCTAACGCCTGCGGGCCTGTTCCTCAATGAAGATTTCCGCCAAGCGGAAGCAGCGGCGGGATAGGTCTTTCGCATCATTGTCGCCGATGAGGGCGACGCCTTCCTCGCTGACCTCCGCGAGATAAATTTTCCATGCCATTTTTGTGAGTAGCGCAGGATCAATCTTCAGGCGCGGTGGCTGACTCTGCGGCTGCTGGGGGGCTGGATTCTGGCGTTGCCGCGGTTCCTGCGGGACTTCACTGGGCTTGGCTTCCGGCGCTGTTAGAGGAATGATTTCCTCCTGCACTGGACTGCCTGCGTGGGCTTGGTTGGCGGACTGGCCCTTGCCTTTGCGGCGGCGGCGTTTCCGTTTGGTGGACTCGGATTGGGTCGCGTTGCCGCCAGCGGATTCCGCTTCGGGTTCCGGCCAATCGGCGCTTAGCGCTTGAATTTCCTCGTGCTCAGGCGGGGCGGATTCCTCGGAAACCAGTGGCTTAGCGACTTTCTTGGGCCGGGGCGTGGAAACTCGGCGGGAACGCGGGGCGCTGTCCTCTGCGGGACTTGCGAGATTTTCGGGTAAGGCTGCGTTTTCGTCGCTCATGTTGCTGGGAGTGAGCAAGCCCGCCGATGGGGCGGGCTTGTAAAAGTGAAATGATCGGGGATGTGCCCTGATAACTGTCAGAAATTTTTGATATCGTCGCGGTTGCCCTTTTTTGTGGCTGAATCGTAATAATCAGCCCCTTTCGAAGGATCGGAATAGCCATCCTTGCCACACGACCAAAGATCAAAATCGGGATTCATCGTGGCCGCATTGGCCGCTGCGGGTAAAGTGGCGCTGGGGGGATAGCCAACTGCAGTGCGATAGCGATACTCATTGCCCCAAGGATCTTTGACGGTCGTTGGTAAAACTGGCACCGACACTAAATCCACCCATCCTTGCCGGGTGCTGGACGGATCCAAATCCTTGATGTAAATCTTGGTGCTTTTGGCGTAGGTAACGCCATTGATTGTCTTCGTCCAAGTGGCTGGACTACTCTGCTTTACATAATCGTAGCCCTCATAAAAAAGCATTTCATAAAGCAGTCCTGAATTGTTAGTGCCGTCCGTATTGCTGGTGGCAGGAGTTAACGGATATATGCCCATGTCCAGCTTGTATTCCTCCAAGCCCCTTGAGAGCAGAGCGATCTGCACCTTCGCCTTCTCCTTGTTCTGCCGTTCGGTAACGAAACCCATGCTGCTCACGACGAGGCTGGCGAGGATTACGATGATGGTGATGACTGCCAACAGCTCAATTAGCGTGAAGGCTGGCTGGTGACTGCGCCGAGTAGTTTTCATGGCCTTGGATTTTTTCAAGATACAGACAGGTGCTAGCCAGCGGATTACTGGTTGCCCATCGTTGCAATCATCTTAATCAAAGGTAGGAACAATGCAAATACAACTGCACCGACGATGACGGCCAAAATCACGATCATGATCGGCTCGAGAATCGAGGTGAGCGCAGTAACGGCATTATCGACTTCGTCGTCGTAAACGTCGGCGACCTTGAGAAGCATTTCGGGCAATTGGCCGGTTTCCTCGCCGACGTCCACCATGGAGATGACCATGCTTGGAAAGACGCCGGAGGCAAGCAGCGGAGTGACGATGGTTTCGCCCTCCTTGACGGCCTCATGGACTTTTTCGATGGCGCTGGAAATGACGACATTGCCGGCGGTATCACGCGTGATGTTGAGGGCTTGGAGGATGGGCACACCCGAGGTGACCAGTGTGCCGAGCGTCCGGGCGAAGCGGGAAACGGCACTCTTGCGTTGAATGTCGCCGAGGATGGGCAGCTTGAGTTTGAGCTGATCGACGACTTTCCGCCCACCGGTCGTCGTACCCCAAAGATTGAAGAGGAAGACGCCAATGCCGAACACGATGAAGACGAAAACCACATTGGGGACGAACAAGGGTCGGGCGAGGAAAAATTCCGAGATGCCAAATACGATCACCGAAATCAGGGGGAGGTCGGATTGGGCACTGTCGAACATTTCGCGGAATTTCGGCACGATGAAAATCATCAGGAAAACCAGCAGGCCGACGGCGATGAACATGACGATCACCGGATAGACCATGGCGGACACGATCTTGTTTTTGAGTTTCTGGGCCTTTTCCTGATACTCGGCGAGTCGGTTGAGGACGACTTCCAGAACACCGCCGAGTTCCCCGGCCTTGACCATGTTGACGTAGAGTTTGTTAAAAATTTTCGGGTGCTGGGCGAGTGACTCGGAGAAGGTGGAGCCGCCTTGGACATTTTCCGCGAGGGCACTGACGGTGGCGCGCAGGACCGGATTAGGCTCCTGTTTTTCTAACACATTGAGGCTGCGGAGTAACGGCAGGCCAGAGTCGATCAGAGTCGCAAGCTGACGGGTGAAGATCATCAGGCTCTTGGGCTTGAGGCGCCCGCCGACATGACCCTTGGGAGCTTTCCCTTTGACCACAGCTTTTGACTTGGCCTTGCCCGCAGCGGCTTTGCCTTTGCCTTTTGACTTGCCCTCTTCATCGATCTGGGTCGGGTAGAGGCCCTTGGCCCGGAGCTGTTGGACGGCCTCGCTCTCGCTGGCGGCGGATACGGTGCCGGTGGTCTGTTCGCCTTTTGCGTCGAGTGCGGAATAATGAAAATTCGCCATGAGGAAGGTTTTTTAGAGGTTTAAGGGAATTGTGTAAAGAGACTATATGGGCAGGATAGAAAATCGGCAAGTTCGATGATGCTGATGGGGGCAGAGAAATCAGGTGTATTTGAGCACTTCTTCGATGGAGGTGAGTCCGAGGTAGATGTTTCTGAGTCCGTCCTCACGAAGGGTATTCATACCGAGCTCGACGGCCTTCTGTTTTAGCACGACGGAGGGAGCGCGGGCGGTGATGAGTTCGCGGATCGGGTCGGTGACGTTGAGCAATTCATAAAGGCCGCGGCGGCCACGGTAGCCGGATTGGCCACAAACGTCGCAGCCGCTGCCGGTGAAAAACTGCTTGTCGCCGAGTTCCTGCGGCGAGATGCCGAGTTGGTTAAGGATCGCCTCGTTCGGTTCATACGGGGACTTGCATTCTTTGCAAATCGTCCGGACCAGACGCTGGGCGAGAATGCCTTCCAGCGAAGCGGAAATCAGGAACGGTTCGCAGCCCATATCGACTAACCGGGTTACCGCGCCCGGCGCGTCGTTGGTGTGTAGGGTGGAGAGGACCAAGTGACCGGTTAGAGCGGCCTGAATACCGATGGTTGCGGTTTCTTTGTCGCGCATTTCTCCTATCATGATGCGGTCCGGGTCTTGGCGGAGGAAGGCCCGCAGGACGCGGGGAAAATCGAGGCCGATGGCGTCGTTGATGGGGATCTGGATGATGCCGTCGATGTCGTATTCGACCGGGTCTTCAGCCGTGAGCAGTTTGGAGTCGATCGTGTTGATCCGACGGAGGGCGGCGTAAAGGGTGGTGGTTTTACCCGCGCCGGTGGGGCCAGTAACGATGAAAATACCGTTGGGCTTCTCGATCGTCTCGGTGATGTAGTTGTAAATATGATCGGTAAGGCCGAGATTTTCGAGCGAGAGATTCACCGATGAGCGGTCGAGTACCCGCAGCACGATGGATTCGCCGTGGTGCGTGGGCAGTGAGGAGACCCGCATATCCACCTGTTTGTCGCCCATTTGTTTGACGATCCGGCCGTCTTGGGGAACCCGCCGCTCGGCGATGTTCATGTTGGCCATGACCTTCACGCGGGACAGGATCGGCAAGGCGAGATGAATCGGTGGCGGGGCCATTTCAAATAGCCCGCCATCCACTCGGTAGCGGATTTTGAAGTCCTTTTCAAAGGGTTCGAAATGAATGTCCGAGGCCTTTTCCTTGATGGCCTGATAGAGCACGAGGTCAACGTAACGGATGATCGGTGCGGAATTCGCTTCAGACTCCAGCTCGGCGACGCTGAGGCTCTGGCTGCCGGTTTCTAACTGGCTAAGGATGTCCGCCATCGCCTTGCCCTCACCGCCGTAGCACTCGTTGATCTTCGCCTCGACGAGGTAATCCGGGGCGACCACCACATTGATTTCCCGCCCAAGGGCGAAGCGTAGGTCTTCGGGTGTCTGCGGGTTCAGAGGGTCCACCAAGACCACGTACAGCCCGGTGTCGTCGAAATTGACTGGGAGGGCTCCGTGCAAGCGGGCAGTTCCCGCAGGGACCAGCGAAAGCAGCGCCTCCGAGGGCGTCCAGTCGCGGAGGTCCACTTGGCTTGTCCCTAGCTCCGAAGCGATGATCGGCCAGACGTCGTCACGGCTTTGAATGACTTGGAAATCGGCCAAAATTTCCGCGATCTCCTTACCACTGTGGCCTACCTCCGCAAGGATTTCCTGGGAGAGCGAGAAGTCGATGAGGCCTCGGGATTGGAAGAGTTCGAGAAGTTGTTGATTGTCCATGGACGGGGATACCGGGAGTTTTTTGAAATGGGCCGAAGGGGGTGGGTCAGTCGAGGTCCGACATGGTGGCGTGGACCACCTCGCTGCCAGCGGTTAGTCCGGATAGAACCTTGCGGATGCCGTCCTCGCGCAGGGTGCGCATTCCGAGCTCGCGGGCGCGGTGGCGGAGTTGGGTAGTAGTTAGGCCGTTGTTGATCATATTGCGCACTTCGTCATCGAGTAAGAAGATTTCAAAAATCCCCATCCGGCCTTTGAAACCGTTACCGCGGCATTTCTCGCAGCCCACGGGGCCGAAGATGGTGGCGTCCTTCATCCGGGAGGTGTCCAGCGAGAGCGAGCGCATTTCCTTATCATCCAAGACCGCTGGGGCCTTACAGATTGGGCAGAGCTTGCGCACGAGACGCTGGGCCAGGGCTGCTCTAACAGCAGATGCAATCAGGAATGGCTTCACTCCAATATCCGCAAGTCGGGCGACGGAGGATGGCGCGTCATTCGTGTGCAGGGTGGAGAACACCAAGTGACCCGTGAGTGAGGCGTTGATCGCGATATTGGCGGTTTCCGCATCCCGGATTTCTCCGACCATGATGATGTTAGGAGCCTGCCGCAGCATAGCGCGGAGGGCGGCGGCAAAGGTCATGCCGATGTCCGTTTTCACCATCACCTGGTTGATTCCAGGGAGTTCGTATTCAACCGGATCCTCGACGGTGATGATTTTTTTATCCGGCTTGTTGATGACGTTGAGGCAGGCGTATAGCGTCGTGGTTTTGCCAGAACCCGTTGGTCCGGTGACGAGGATGATGCCGTCGGGCAGGCCGAGCAGCCCTTCCATGATTTTTTGGTCATCCGAGAAAAATCCGAGTTCGGGCAAGCCGAGTAACAGGGCGGTTTTATCCAGAATCCGCATGACCACGGATTCCCCGTGATTGGAAGGCACCGAGGAAACGCGGAGGTCGATTTCCTTGTCGCCCATTTTCAACTGGATCCGGCCGTCCTGGGGCAGGCGTTTTTCGGCGATGGACATGGTGCCGCTCATTACTTTCAGCCGCGCGATCATCGCGGGCAGCAGTTTCTTCGGATGCGTATCGACGTGAACGAGCTTGCCATCCAAGCGATAGCGGACGCGGACCGAGGTTTCTAACGGCTCGATGTGAATGTCTGACGCTTTGAGGCGGAAGGCCTCTGTTAGTGTCTGCATGACCAGTCGGATGATGGGGGCGTCATCGTTGGGTTCGCCCGCATCACCGTCCCCACCGGTCACCGAAAAACCTGTCGGTGCCGCAGCGGCCTCGGCGGAATTGTAAAATTGCCGGAGTTGTTCCTGGATTTCCAGTTGCGTGACGCATACCAAATTCAGTTCGCGGCCGAGGACGTGGGGCAGGCTATCGAGCGTGTCGAAATCCAGCGGATCTGCGATGGCTACGGTGAGCGTACGCCCCTCATCCAGCACCGGCACTACCCGGTAGCGCTTGGCAAGATCGTCCGAGATGACGGCGGTAATGGCCGGATCAAAGACAATTTCAGACAGTCGCATGAACGGGATACCCGCGTTCACCGCCAGCGTTTTGGCCACATTTTCCTGAGTGAGCGAGGTCCGTGCGAGGAGGTGTTCGATGATCGTTTCACTTCCAGACAGCGCATTTCGAGCCTCTGCAACTTCTTCGGCGCTCACCATTCCGGCTTCGGTGAGCAATTCTGTGAGATATTCTTCGTTGGAAAACACTGGGCTACGAGTCCTTTGAGGTGGATTTATCAAAACGAGCAAAAAGGGCCATCACCCGTTCGGCATCTTCCGCAGATTGGTCAAGCCCCCCCTTCCTTGTCAACCAGCCTGATTGCAAGAATCCATGATTTTAGGCAGGATGTCCGCAAGTTTCTCTTCTTGTGCGGTAAATGTAACCACCATGCGAATGCATCCGCAGCTTTGATGCTATCGGATCAGCGGGCATTCCCCCACCATCGCGCTCGACTCCGCAGCCAGAATTACACAAATTTCCGCCATGAAACCCCGCTTCACGCCTCCGCACGGCACGCAACCCAAGCAGGCCCGCGAGAACCGTCATGTCCAGCCGGTGGAAACTATCACGCCTTCACTGGATGAAGACGATCTCATGGCGATCGTCGCCGCGCAGCCGGTGCCCTTCGTGCTGATTCTCGATTGCATCCAAGATCCCCACAATCTCGGGGCCATCCTGCGCACGGCGGACGCGGCAGGCATCCACGCGGTGGTCGCGCCCAAAGACAAGGCGGTCGGCATCACGGAAACCGTGCGGCGGGTGTCGGTGGGTGCCGCCGATCACGTCCCCTTCGCCCAAGTCACCAACCTCGCGCGGACCATGGAAAAACTCAAGGCCGCCGGACTGTGGCTGGTCGGCACCTCGGATCATGCCACATCAAAGTCGATCTACGAGCTGGACCTCAAAGGACCACTCGCGCTAGTGTTAGGTGCCGAGGAAAAAGGAATGCGCCGCCTGACCGAGGAAAACTGCGATTTCCTCGCCTCCATCCCGATGGCCGGAAAAGTTGAGTGCCTCAACGTGTCAGTGGCCACTGGCGTCTGCGTTTTCGAGGCCGTGCGCCAACGCCGGATATCGCATGAATGAGCCTGTTAGAATCCTGTCCGACCTCCACCTTGGCCACAAGGTCTCACGCCTTGAGCAGGTCGCCGCGCTCCGCCCTCTGCTCGCGGGCGCGGCTACGGTGATCTTCAACGGCGACACATGGCAAGAGCTGGCCCGCCCGTTTTACCAGCGCTCGCAGGAGATGTTAGGGGACTTGAAAGCACTATGTCGCGAGGAAGGTGCCGAGGCGGTTTTTCTATCAGGCAACCACGATCCAGGCTGGCCCGGCCCGGGTTGGATTGAGTTGGCAGGCGGACGCATCATCGTCACTCATGGCGATGCCTTGCTCTTCGACGGCTCACCGTGGAAACGCGAGATCCTCGTCAATGGAGCCCGAGTGATGGAACTCTGGAACGAGCATCCAGAGGCGATTCATGACGTGGAAGAGCGCATTCGCGTGGCCCGGAAAATCGCCCGCGAGTTATGTTCCGTCGAGCACCCGAGCGGGCGGAAATTTTTCCAACGCGCTTGGGACGCCGTCATCCCGCCACGCCGCGCGGTGAAAATGCTCGATGCCTGGCTGACCCAAGGCGCGACTGGCGGGAAATTCTGCGATCGCTATTTCCCACAGGCAGACATACTCGTCATTGGCCATTTCCACCGCGAGGGCTGCTGGTTGAAAAATGGCCGCCGTATCATCAACACCGGCTCATTCATGAACCCCGGACGTGCCCATTGGGTGGAATGGAACGATGGCTGGCTCACCCGCGGGCTGATTGACGAAGCGCCGGGAATTTGCCGTAAGGGCGAAATTTTGGATGCTTGGCGGGTCACGGCAAGCGAATCTTGATCGGCCGGTCCCTATCGAGTGTAGGTCGAGGGATTCTGATCGACCATGTTGAAGAAGTAATCGAGGTCGTAGGTAGCCGCTTTCTTCGCAGTCGTCCGATAGATTTTCGCACGTTCGGTCATGCCGCGCTGGAGATAAAACGCATAGATGTCGCGCGGTTCGGAAGAGCCGGTGACGTAGCCTTTTTCGATGGCGTCGAGATAGCGGTCGAACTTGCCGCCGCGCACGGCATCCGCCGGTTGTGACTGGAGGAATTTGAAAAGGATGTTGAAGGCAGTGAACGCGGGAACCTGCCCGCCCGGCCAGTTGCTGGGCTCGGTTTTCCGCTCCACCACTTGGGCGAGCGGCTCGAGGTAGAATTCCGGTTTTTCGCCCGCCAGCGCGTTGAGAAAAAGCGGGCTGAACTCCTCGTTCGCCAGATTTGCCAGAAACACTTTGGCAATCGCTTCCTGCTTGGGTGAAAACGATAGCAGGCTCAACGATGCGGCACCGCGCACCTTCGCCTCCTTGTCCACGAGCATCGCACCAAGCGTCCCTGCCATTTCGGCCTGCTGCATGAAGCCGATGGCATGGGCCGCGTGGAGACGCACCTCGGGTGCCGGATCCGCAGCCAGGGCGGTCAAATGTTTCACGGCTTCGTTGCCGGGATAATCCGCCAACAGCAGCACGGCTGAGGCCCGTATGGTCGCGTTGGGGTCTTTCAGCCAGCGGTTCAGAGGCTCCACCAGTGCGGCGTTCCGCACCAATCCCAGAGAACCAATCGCCAGTGCCCGGGTCGCCACCGGCGCACCTCCATCGGCGATGCCACACAGCTCTTTCCAGTATCGCTCACCGCCAGGATTCCTCAACTTGGGGTCCATTTTCCCGATACCCGGAGCCTCCGCGCTGCCGATCGTTGCCAGCCAGTATTGGGCGCGCTCATCGGTCAGGGAAGGGTTATCCGATCCGATCATGGTGATGGCCGCGCGGGCGGTTTCGTCATCGACATGGGTCATAAGCGGGCCAATGGCTTCCAAGACATCGGACTTGGCGAAATCCTTGGTAGCGTCAAACGGGTCCGGGCGCTCGCTCATCTGGTCGAGGTGTTGAATGGCGTAAATTCTGTCCGTGGAATCGGGGCTTCGGAGCAGTCCCTGGAGTTCGGCCCACAAAATTTCCCCCACGTTTCCGGATGCGACGGGTTTGTCGCCGAAGCACCTCAACGCTCCCTGGTCATTGATGCTCGTGTGGTCTTCCCAGAGCTGGCGGTAAATGGCCGGGTCGTCAGTTCTTTTGGCGAAGACGAGGTAAGTTTTGTTTTCCTGAAAATGGTAGTGCTGCGGTTCGTAATCATACATTTGCCCTTGGCCTTGCGGATTCTCGTCGTAATGGCGGAATCGGAGGATCTTGCCTTCGGGCCCTCCTTTGATCAGGGAAATGACGGCAAACCGCGTCTCAATGGCCCCAAACCCCGACCAAGGCTTGAACCAACCATCCTGCACCGCCGCACTGGAAACGGCGGTCGCCTTGAAAATGATGTCCGCCTCCGCAGTGAGTTTTTCCAAGTTTTTAGGTGGCCCGAGAAAATACCCGGATGCCGCACCAGCGGAAACGAGCCAGCCCGCAAAAAGAAGTGATCCAAAACATGCTTTCATCACAACCAAGACACGCGAAGAACTCCTTGCTTAAAAGAAACTTTTCAAATCCCGGCTTCCGGCCTTTTCGGAAAGAAAAACTGGTACACGAGGACGGGATCGAACCGCCGACCAATCCGGTGTAAGCGGACCGCTCTACCGCTGAGCTACTCGTGCAGGGGCAGGTCGGGAAAATGTCGGGAGATTTCCCGAAGATCAAGCACCGAGTGTTGCGGGCTTGCCGCAGGGGCGCGGCGGTGGTTTGTTCCCGGCACGAATGCACCTGCGCCTCTCGGATCAAGAACTCGCCACGCTGGTGGAAATGGTCAGCCTTGCGGCGAATGTCGCCTCGTGGAATCAAAAGGAAACCGCCAACGACCAAGTCTCCGCCTTTGAAATTCTGGAAAGCAAGATCCTCGAAAAAGCCGGCCACTCAGGACTGGGCGACTGGATCGAGTTCGACGAGGAAAGCCAGCGCTTCCGCGTGAAACCAGAGCGCGAGGAGCAGCTATTCTATCACGAATGCTACGACGAATTCCGCAACGAGAGTTTCTGGGACGAGCTGGCCGTTAGACTGGCCGACCGTGATCTCGCCCGCGCCATCGGCATGAAGGAATGGGAAGCCCTCAGCGAGGAAGACCGCCGCACCCGGACCGTGGCTTGGGAAAAGCGCTACTGGGAGGAATTTTCAAAACGCGGCGTGGAACGCGTCGTGGTGGTCACTCCGCCAGGGGAAGGCTGAAAGCGATTTGCGGCGCGCTTGCCATTCTGGCAGAACTCCACCTCATCATGCGTATAGGCGGGCTGGCCGCACTCCTTGAGTGGCTCACGGACTGAGAGCTTCGAAGCCGCAGAAGAGCTTGGAACCCAGCGGCGGCTGGGCGGGCAGGGGGTCGGGGCGGTCGAGGTGGCGGCGGCAGATTTCGTGAAAATCCTCCGGGGTTTTTGCGCGGCGCATGTCGTGCTCGAAGTCGCCGGGTAAGCCGTGGCTGATATAGGCAAGGGTTTTTTTCATGCGCTGGACATGGGCAAGCGGATGGAACTTTGGCGTCTCGCTGGCGATTTCCTGATAGAGTTCGAGCACGTATTCGCGGAGATTCTGATAGGTTGGGACACGCGGTGAGGTGTGGTGGAAGGCGGCTGTTAGTTGCGAGAAAATCCAGGGATTACGGATCGCCCCGCGCCCGATCATGAGGCCGGCGGCGGCGGTTTTTTCCAGATAGGCGAGGCCGGTCCGGGCATCGACGACGTTGCCGTTAGCGATGACCGGGCAGGGCATGATCTGGACTGCGAGTTTCACGGGATCCGGATGGACCGGGGTCTGATAGCGCTCGCTCACTGTCCGCCCGTGGATGGTGAGGCCGTCGATGGCGTGGCGGCGGAAAATTTCCAACAGCGTGGGGAATTCGTCCGGGCTGGTGTAGCCGAGACGGGTCTTGACGGTGAACTTGCCGGGGATGGCCTCGCGCAACGCGCCGATGAGGTGGTTGACGGTTTCCGGGCTGCGGAGAAGGCCGCCACCGGCATCCTTGCGGCAAACGATGGGGGCGGGGCAGCCAAGATTCAGGTCGAGGCCGGCGATGGAATAGCGGGCGAGTTCATGGGCGGTGCGGATGAGACTGGGCAGGTCACGGCCAATCATCTGGGCGAAGATCGGGCGACCCGTTTGATTTTCCGCAATGGAGCGCAGGATGTAGCGGTTCGGACAGGACTCGGGATGGACGCGGAAATACTCGGTGACAAACCAGTCCGGTGCCCCCCGCCGGGCGATGACGCGCATGAATGGCAGATCCGTCACGTCCTGCATCGGCGCAAGCACCAGCGCGGGCCGGTCGGCAGGAAGGAGGTCGCGCATGGCGGCAGATCGCACAGCATGGGCTGGTCTTGGGCAAGGTTTTCCATTGACAGACAGAGGGGGATGTTGATGCTTCGGATGTATTAAATAACTTTGGAGGGCATCGTGGATAGTGATTTATTGCATACTGAAAAAATTCTAGCGGATCGGAAGACATTTTATCTCGATCTGAAAAACAACGCCCGCGGGATGGTCGTGAAGATCACCGAGGATGTGGGCGGGAACCGGGACACGATCATGGTGCCAGCGGAAATTCTCGGGGATTTCATCGCCGCCCTGACTGACATCAAAGCGACGGCGGACGAACAGGATGCTTGATTGGTCTTGCTGATTCGGGGGGACCTGATGATGCTGGGTCTGAGAATTTCCCATGGCATCTCATCCATCTGTCAACGTCGCGCGTCTCAGCTATTTGTTAGTCTGTGAAATGGCTGGCGTGGCGATCGCCTTGAGCACGCGGGGGACGCTGGACATTTCAATCGTGTCGGGCTTGCTGGGCGGACTCGGGGTGGCGGCGGTGTTCATCTGGATCGAAACGCTGATGAAGGGCTTCACGCTGCGGGGCTTCTCGACGGCGAGCTTCGGGCTGGGAGTGGGCTTGTTCTGCGCTTGGCTGCTGACGCGGGTGCAGATTTCAAATTTGTTAGAAATGGCATTCCGGGATGCGTTGCAAGACTCGAAGGGGACGAACGCCTTGCAGGTGGATGTGTTAGTGAACGCGCTGCGGTTGGTGATCGATGTGACCTTGTTCGCGAGTCTCGGCTTTCTTGGGGCGGTGCTGGCGCTGCGGAGCAACCGGGATGATTTCGCCTTCATCATTCCTTACGTGCGGTTCCGGCAAGATGCCTCGTCCGGGCAGCCGGTGGTGCTGGACCGGGATGCGGTGATGGATGGGCGGGTGCTGGGAATTTTCCGCTCGGGATTTTTGCACGGGCGGCTGATTGTGCCGCGCTTCGTGCTGGATGACTTGCAGGCGATGGCGCAATCCGGTTCTAACGGTAATCGCCAACGCGCCCAGCGCGGCCTCGACAGTCTGGAGCAAATGCAATTGGCGGCGGACATGCAAATTTCCATTCACGACAGCCCGATGATCGGCGAGTCGGAGGTATTGAACACCCGGTTGATAGAAACCACCCGACTGCTTGGCGCACGGCTAATGACGGTGGATGAAAATTTGGCAAAAGTAGCGAAAATCCAGGGCGTTGACGTGCTCAACATCCATGACTTAGACGAGGCGCTGAAACCCGCCGTCGCGGTGGGCGAGCGCATCCGCATCGCGCTGGTGCGACCGGGCAAGGAAGACCATCAGGCGGTTGGCTATTTGCCGGATGGCACGATGATCGTCGCCAATCACGCGGCTGCGCGGATCGGCTCCACGGCGGATGTGATCGTGGTCAGCACGCTGCACACTTCCAGCGGGACCATGGTTTTCGCTGAGCTTTACAAGCCGGGCTGAGGTCTGAATTTTAGCCTTTTTTCGCGATTTGTTTGCGGAACAGCGGGATGAGTTCGGCATCCATCCAGGCGAATGCAGCGGCCAGTCCCTCGGCGAGATAGAGCTTGCCAATAGAGGCTTCGACACGAGTCGGGTTGCCAAAGGCACTGAGAAAGTCGTTGGAGGTCAGGCGTGTAAACCACTCGCCGTCCATGGCCTTGCGCTCGCGCAGGACGAATTCACGGGCAAACAGGGCGAGGACGGCATCGCCGATCCAGGCCGCTTCACGGTCAAGGCGGAGTTCTTCGTCTTTGCGGCTCACGCGGGGAGTATGCACGATGCGCTCAGGGGCGCGCGAGTTTTTGCGCACGTTCACGTTCGATTTTTTGGCGCAGGCGAGTTTCCGAGTCCACGTCCCAGTATCCCGGTTGGAGTTCCAGAAAAACGGAGGAATAGGGCAGGGCGGTGGGCGTGCGGATCACCAGCACGTCGAAGCTGCGGTTGGCATCTTCTAACAAAGTGAGCAGGGATTGTTGATCGAGTTCGGTGGTCTCGTGGCCGTGGAGGGAATTTTGCAATCGCTTGCGGAGGTCCTCGATGCCCGGTGCGAAGTCATTTTCCACTGAGCGCAATTCCCGGGTCACATAGACCTGCGGCTTGACGCTTTCCGTTTGTTCGAGTGTCCGTAGCACATAATCCACAGCTTCCGGGACATCCACGGAAGCCGTCACCTGATGGACTCCAGGCCGACTTTGCGCGGGAAATGAAGCCTCCGCGATGACGATCCAGTTGCGATAGCCGAGCTGCCCTGCCTGTCGGTCCACCGCCGCCTGCCAGGATTGATCGGAATTCAGAACGGCACACCCCAGTGACAGGGACGCCACGCCGAGAGCAAGCAAACCGCGACAAAAAAACATGGGTCTTTATGGTGCAGACCGTGCCCGCTGTCAACGTGCGGCCTATGTCATTTGTAGATATCGCAGATGTCATTTTCCTTTCATCCGGGATTCAGAGTTGCATCCGGCATTGGCTTGAAAAACGATGGCCACCAAACACGATTTGAAAATGACATCTGCAAAAGTATTTATCGCCGTGGATTTGGGTGCGGGCAGCGGTCGTGTGATCGCCGCGAAGACCGATTTACAAACGTTGGAACTGGCGGAAGTCCACCGCTTCGACAATCCCGGCACCGATCTGCCCGGCGGCGCGTTTTGGAACATCGTCGGGTTGTATCGTGAGATTTTGGAGGGCCTGCGCCGCGCGGTGCTGCTGCATGGCGAGGCCATCGTCTCGATCGGCATCGATACCTGGGGCTGCGATTTTGGTCTGATCGATGAAACCGGCGAGCTGCTCGGAATGCCGCATCAATATCGCGACCCGCGGTTCGAGGGGATGGCGGAGGTGATGCACGGGATCATACCGGAGGCGGAGGTGTATGCGCGGACCGGGATCAAGACGAATTTCTATAACAGCTCGTTGCATCTGTTAGCAGCCAAGCGCAAGGCGAGTCCCGCTCTGATGAATGCGGAGCGGCTGTTGTTCGTGCCGGATATACTGGCTTATTGGCTGACCGGACGGCAGGCGGTGGAGCGGACCGTCGCCTCGACCTCGCAATTGTTAGATCCGCGCACCGGTGACTGGGCGTGGAGCGTGATCGAGGCACTGGGCTTGCCGCGCAAGTTGTTCGGCGAGGTGGTCACGCCCGGCGCGCTGTTGGGTCCGATCCGTGAGGAAGTGGCGCGGATCATCGGTCGGGCGGGGATTCCAGTGGTGGCCACGGCCAGTCATGACACGGCGGCGGCGGTGGCAGGCATCCCAATGAGCCATGGGGAAAATTTATGGCTCTCCTCCGGCACTTGGTCGATCATGGGCGTCGAGGCCACCGAGCCGATCACCAGCCCTGCGGCCCTGGCTCATGGTTTCTGCAACGAACTCGGCGTGGCGCAGAGTGTTAGATTTTTAAAAAACATCGGTGGCCTGTGGTTGATTCAGGAATGCAAGCGGCAGTGGGAGTTGGATGGTGAAAACCTCAGCTACGCGGAAATGGCGACGCTGGCGAACGCGGCCACGCCCTTCACCGCGTTCATTGATCCAGATGACGCGACCTTCGCCAGTCCCGGTGAAATGCCCGCCAAGATCCGCGCATACTGCGAGAAAACCGGCCAAGCCGTCCCCCAAGACAAGGGCCAGATCCTGCGCGTGGCTACCGAATCGCTGGCGCTCAAATACCGTGTGGTGTTCGATGACATCTGCTCTCTAACAGGCCGCGATTTCACCCGCCTGCACGCGGGCGGCGGCGGCATCCAGAACGAACTTCTCAGCCAGGCGACGGCCGACGCGCTGGGGATCGAAGTGATCGCTGGCCCGGTGGAAGCCACGTCGTGTGGCAATGTGATCACCCAAATGATCGGCACCGGCCACCTCGCGGATCTCCAAGCGGGTCGTGACCTGATCCGGCGCTCGTTCGAGTTCCGGACCTTTTCCCCCACCAATCCAGAGGCGTGGGAAATCGCATTCGTGCGCTTCAGGGCAGTCCTTGACATCCCATGAACCAGCCGATCTGTTAGCTATAAACGGAGAAGGTTTCTCAGGAAAGTTTCAAAACTGCAAATTCCGAGGAAATACCGCATTGGACGACTGGGTTTCTAGCTAAAAAAAACAAAATAACTTTGGCAAGGCACTCGGGTAAGCTAAGTTCCTCGCGCATGATCCGGGTATTCGGTGCGCTTCTTAATTTCGCTTTTCCCAGTCATCCAGATTCAATCCATAATCTTATAACTATAACGATGAAAATCACAACCAAGCTCGTAATCCTCAGCCTAGCACTGGGCGCGGTGTTCGTTTCAATGGCACGAGCGCAGGAAGTCCTACCCCGCCCTGAGCCGCCATTCAAAGGCCAGATCGGACGGACGGTGAAAGATTCCACCAAGGACTTTCCAGCGGCAACGATCGCTCCCAAGGATGCACCCAACGTGCTGGTCATTCTAACCGATGATGTCGGCTTCGGCGCTTCGTCCACATTCGGCGGGCCGGTTCCCACGGCGACGATGGATCGGCTGGCGAAAAGCGGTCTTCGTTACACGCAATTTAACACCTGTGCGCTTTGCTCACCTTCTCGCTCGGCACTGCTTTCCGGTCGCAATCACCATACCAATGGCACCGGCGTTGTGATGGAAGCTGGCACCGGGTTTCCCGGCTACAATACCCTCATGTCCAAGAGCTGCGGCACCTTCGCGGAAGTGCTCAAACAAAACGGATACAATACCGCATGGTACGGGAAAAATCACAACGTCCCCGATTGGCAGACAAGCCAAGCTGGCCCTTTCGACCTGTGGCCCACCGGCCTTGGATTCGAGTATTTTTATGGCTTCATCGGCGGCGGCACCAGCCAGTGGTCACCGGCCATTTTTGAAAACACCACACCGGTTGAACCCCCTCACGATGCCAAAGATTATTTCTTCGAGAAAGACATGGCAGATCATTGCATCAATCGCATTCGCCTGCTGCATTCCGTAGCGCCCGGCAAGCCTTGGATGGCCTATTACGCTCCAGGCACCTCGCACGCGCCGCATCACGCGCCCAAAGATTGGATCGCCAAATTCAAAGGTAAATTCGATCAGGGATGGGATAAAATGCGTGTGGAAACATTGGCACGGCAGAAGGCACTGGGCGTCGTGCCAGCAGATACAAAATTGACTACGCGTTCCGCAGGCATTGGCGCGTGGGACGATCTCAATGCCGATCAGAAAAAACTCTATTCTCACATGATGGAAGTCTATGCCGCGTCGCTTGCTTACTGCGATGACCAGATGGGCCGCATCATTGATGCCATTGGGGAAACGGGCGATCTCGACAACACCCTCGTCATCTACATGCAGGGCGACAATGGGGCCAGCGCCGAGGGCGGCCCGCAGGGCTTGCTCAACGAGATGTCCTTCTACAATGCCACGCCGGAGGATTTCAAAGACCTGATGGCGCGGATGGACGAACTCGGCGGACCGACGACATCTAACCACTACCCGATCGGTTGGGCACACGCGATGAACACACCCTTCCAGTGGGCCAAACAAGTGGCATCACACTTTGGCGGCACGCGCAACGGATTGGTCATTTCCTGGCCCGCACGAATCAAGGACAAGGGCGGCATTCGCACCCAATTCAGTCACATCGTCGACATCGCACCCACCATTCTCGAAGCCGCCGGTGTGCAATCGCCTTCCGTGCTCAACGGCGTGCCGCAAAAGCCAATCGAGGGAACAAGCATGGTTTATACCTTCGACGATGCAAAAGCCACTCCGAGGCACCGCACGCAATACTTCGAGATATTTGCCAACCGCGCCATTTACAATGACGGCTGGGTCGCCGCTACCACGCCACCACTTGCCCCGTGGGCCGTGGGTAAAACGATCGACGTCGATGATTATCAATGGGAGCTGTACGATATGACCAAAGATTTCAGCCAGTCTAACAACTTGGCCGCCAGCGAACCCAAAAAGCTACGCGAAATGCAGGAGCTCTTCTGGATCGAAGCCGCCAGATACAATGTCTTGCCGCTGGACAACAGCAAGATCGAGCGTCTGGCCAGCGCCAACCGCCCCAGCCTCACCGCTGGTCGCTCCCTATTCACCTACTACCCCGGCATGACGCGGATTCCTGCGGGCAGCTCGCCAGACATCAAAAACAAGTCTTTCAAAATCGCCGCCGAGGTGAACATTCCCGAAGGTGGTGCGGAAGGGGTAATCATTACTCAGGGTGGTCGCTTCAACGGTTGGGGACTTTACCTCCTTCAAGGCAAGCCCGTTTTCCACTACAACCTCATCGGAAAATTCCGCGTCAGCATCACTGGCAAGGACCAGCTCACGCCCGGTAAACACGTCATCGTGGTGGATTTCAAATACGATGGCAAAGGCATGGGCAAAGGCGGTGCCGTCACGATCAACGTGGACGACAAACCCGCAGCGAACGGCAGAATCGAACGCACCGTGCCACTCCTTTTCTCGGTCGATGAGACGCTCGACATCGGTGAAGACACTGGCACGCCGGTCAGTGAAGACTACCATGTGCCATTCAAGTTCACCGGCGACTTGAAAAAGGTCATGATCCAACTCAGCGACAACAAGCTCACCCCGGAAGAAGAAGCGGAAATTAAAAAAGCCAGAGAAGAGATCGGAATCAGGGATTGACCATTCAACTGCGGCAACCATTCGCAACGAAAAGCAATCTGATTAACTAAACCATGAAAACACAACTTATTCTAAGTCTGCTCGCCCTCGGGTGGACACTCGGCAGCACTACTAATGCTGCCGACGTAACCTCCGCAGAAACCCGCGCCATCGCCAGGGAAGCCTATACCTATGGCTACCCGATGGTGGATGGCTACCGCATCCTGCACGCCTACTTCGTCAATCGGGAAAGCCCCGAATACAAAGGGCCTTGGAACGAGATTAAGAACACCCCGCGGGTCTATACCCCGGAGGATAAGGCCGTCCAGACTCCCAATTCCGACACGCCCTACTCGATGGTGGGAATGGACCTGCGCGCTGAACCCATTGTGCTCACGGTGCCGGCGATTGAAAAGGAGCGCTACTTCAGCATCCAGTTGGTAGATGCCTACACGCATAACTTCGATTACATCGGTAGTCGGACCACGGGGAATGAAGGTGGCAGTTTCGTCATCGCGGGGCCGAACTGGGAAGGTGAGACGCCCAAAGGCGTAAAGAAAGTGATTCGCTCGGAAACGGACTTGGTGCTCGGCATCTATCGCACCCAGCTCTTCAGTGCCGCCGACCTCGATGCGGTCAAGAAAGTGCAAGCGGGCTACAAAGTGCAGCCGCTTTCCTCCTTCCTCGGCCAGCCAGCACCCAAGGCCTCGCCGACGGTTGAATTCATTAAGCCACTGACACCTGAGGGTCTGAAGACATCGCTCGAGGCTTTCAACATCCTCAACTTCGTTTTGCAGTTCTGTCCCACGCAACCTTCCGAGAAAGACCTCATGGCGCGCTTTGCCAAGATCGGCGTCGGCGCTGGAATGAATTTCGACACGAGCAAACTCTCGCCGGAAACGAAGACGGCCATCGAGGCTGGGATCGCCGACGCCTGGGCCGAACAAGCGGCTCTAAAGAAACGGGTCGATGCGAAGGAAGTCACCTCCGGTGACATGTTCGGCACGCGGGAGTATTTGAAGAACAACTACACCTACCGCATGGCCGCAGCGATCCTTGGGATCTACGGTAATTCCAGAGATGAGGCGATGTATCCGATTTACACGGTCGATGCGGAGGGGCAACCCTTGGACGCCACCACCAAGCGTTACACCTTACGCTTTGCGCCGGGTCAGTTCCCACCAGCTAACGGCTTCTGGTCGCTGACCATGTATGAGCTGCCATCGAGCCTGCTCTACGCCAATCCGCTCAACCGATACCTACTCAACAAGCCGATGTTGCCGCAGTTCAAGTTGGATGAGGACGGCGGGCTGACGCTGCTCATCCAGCACGAAAATCCCGGCAAGGACAAGGAAGCCAACTGGCTGCCCGCGCCGCGCGGACGGTTCTTCATGGCCATGCGCCTCTACTGGCCGAAAGAAGAGGCTCTCAGCGGCAAGTGGACCGCACCCAAGCTTCTCGGAGCGGAGTAAACTGCCCGTCCCTGGCATCAGCATCAACCCATGAAACTAACCCGTTCCATCCCCGCCGCGCTTATTTTCCCGCTGACTTTCATCAGCAGTCTATTTGCGCAGCAGAGCGACGAGGAGTTAGTCAGGCAGCTTGCCAACCCGTAGCCTCGCTCATCAGCGTGCCGTTTCAAAGTAACTTCAACTTCCGCATGGGGCCGTTAGACAAGGGCACGCAATACAAGCTGAACTTTCAGCCGGTTATCCCGCTCGCGCTGAATAAGGACTGGAACCTCATCATCTGCACGATTGTGCCTTATGTGTCGCAGGAGGATGTGTTCAAGGCACCGCTGCCGAAGTCCCCGGTTTGCCGAACGATGTGCTTCATCAATTTCCCGGTGCGGTGCCCGATGCGGACGAGCGCACGGCGAAGAAGGCTTTCAACAAGGCGGTCAGGAAACGCTTTCCAAACGATGCGCATCAGGATGGACTGAGCGGCATCGTGCAGAGCCGAATGCGATGTGAGTGCAGACCAACTCAATAACCGACCCAGAAAAAGACATGGATCCAAAACACCTTATCAATGCTTCAATCGCCGCTGACTTACGTTGTGACCTTGGGTCGCTGGTAATCATGCCCGTTATCTCTGCCTCAGTGTTTGGTTCCGAGTGGGTGTTTGCCTTGGTCGCGGCCGTCTTGCTGCTCGGGTTTGGCGAGGCGGGCTTTCGCGCGGGGTTGCGCGTGCATCGGTGCGGCGACGATGCGCGGCGGAGCCTGATCGGCGGAATCGAAAATGCGGTGCTCGGCCTGCTCGCGCTGCTGCTCGGCTTTACCTTCGCGATGGCGCTCGATCGTTTTGACCGGCGGCGCGAGCTGGTGGTGAAGGAAGCGAACGCGATCGGCACGACATGGCTGCGCGCCGCGATGCTGCCGGAGCCGCACGTCATGCCGGTGAAGGAACTGCTGCGCCGCTATGTGGACACGCGTGTGGGATTTCACAGCGGCATGGACGATCCCGCAGTGTTCGCGCAGGCAATAAGGACGGGCGCGGAAATCCAGAGCGAGCTGTGGCGCCACGCGGAGGAGGCGGCAAAGGAGGCGCCGACGCACATCACGGGGCTTTTCATCGAGTCACTGAATGAGACGATCAACACCAGTGCCGAGCGCATCGCGGCGGCACGCGCACGGATTCCGGGCGGCGTGACGGTGCTGCTGCTCACCGTCGCCGCATTCGGATGCTTCGCCAGCAACTACGGCGCGGGCGCGCTGGGCCGGCGATTTGTGCTGAACGCTGTGATGCTCCCGCTCGTCATCGCGCTTACGATGGCGGTGATCCTCGACTTCGATCAATCGCGGCGCGGTTTCATCCAGTTGAGCATCCAGCCGCTGATTGAATTGCAGGCGTCGTTGCGGCAGTAGCGATAGGCTCACAGCCCGGCTCGCGAAGGACGAGGGGTTCATCTTTGAGAATGTCTTGCGCACTGGTCCATGCGCGCTTTGCGAGTGAAGACTTTGATCCATCGGTGAATTTACGGTAATCTGGGACGTAAACTATAAACCTAAAAAGGAAAATGGGCGTGTTCGTGGGGCACCTTTGAGCAAGGCGTTTGATGGCGGGTCCGGATGATGGCAAAGGGATCGGTTTTCACCCGCTGAGCAGGAGCGCGGCCTCGTCCGGCAGACCGGGCAGCCATT